>JAODNG010000502.1 GCA_025465385.1 Pseudonocardiales bacterium | reverse complement strand
TGGGGTGTGGGAGCACTGGCTTCGGCATGCACCGCCTCGCCGGCGACGCCACCATCGCCTGTAACCTCGGGCAGTCCGCCGCCGCCCCAGGCACCCGCGCTGCGCTTGAAGTTCGTGCAGACCGCCAAGGAGCTGTTGACACCTGGCGCGGTCATGACTGTGCGCACCCCGGACGGCGAGATGTCCGCGACCTACGGCTCGCGCACCGACACGGGGTCGGTGCCGGTCACCTTGGCCGACCACGTCCGGATCGGCTCGATCACCAAGACTTTCACGGGCACGGTGATCCTGCAGCTCGCGCAGGAGGGCAAGCTGAACATCGACGCCCCGGTGACCGAGTACCGCCCCGACGTGCCGAACGGGAACAACATCACCCTGACCCAGCTGCTGGACATGCGCAGCGGCTTGTACAACTACAGCGAGTCGGTGGACCTCAATAAGGCCCTCGACGACGACCCGGCCAAGGTCTGGACGCCGGCGGAGCTGCTCGCCTTGGGCCTGAAATACCCGGCGTACTTCCCGCCAGGAACAGATTTCCACTACTCGAACACCAACTTCGTGCTGCTCGGCCTGATCATCGAGCAGCTGGAGCAGCGGCCGCTCGGGTCGGTCTACCAGACCCGGCTGTTCACCCCACTCGCCATGCACGAGACGTCATTCCCGCCCGCCGCCGACACCGCTATCCCCGCGCCTCATCCGCGCGGCTACATGTACGGCACCAACGTCGAAACGATGAAGAGCGAAGCGTTGTCGCCCGACCAGCAAGCCGCCGCCAAAGCCGGCACGCTCAAACCCCACGACGTCACCGACTCGACCCCATCGTGGGCCTGGGCCGCCGGCGGCGCCATCTCCACTGTCGCGGACCTCGCCACCTGGGCCACAGCACTCAGCGACGGGACGCTGCTCAACGCGACCTGGCAGCGCAAGCGACTCGACAGCGTCCAGTCGACCAACCCCGGCTCACCCGCCGCGGCCGGTTACGGTCTGGCCATCGGCAAGTTCGGCCAGCTGTACGGCCATACCGGCGAGCTGCCCGGATTCCAGTCGTTCACCGGCCACGACCCGGATCGCGAGATCACAGTGACGGTATGGACAAACTTGAATGCTGCGCCGGACGGGCGCGCGCCTGCCACCACGATCGCCCAACAGCTGATCGGCAAGATCTACGGCTGACGGTCTCGCAGTGGCCTGAGCTCACCTTCACTTAGCTAGTTAGTCTGTCCCGGGTTTTAGTCATTGGCGATGATCCCATCCTAGATGACGGCAATGACTTCATGCGCCCTTACGCCCGACGCCACAGATTTTTGTACTCGCCGAGTATCTCGGCTAAAGCGAGATCATTCGTAAAAGTGCGGGGTATATCGATGTCGGTGACCATAAGCGAAACCGAGCGGTTGGTAGAGCCACTCAGCGTAGTTCGTAGGCTGCTGTTTACGTTTAGATTTTCATCGATCCTCCATGTGCCAGTCGGCCGGCAATGAGCAGCGCGATGCTGTCTCGTCGATGGCAACGGTGTGCAATCCGGTCGTCCTGAGCGCGGCGATGCCCACCCCAGATGGCATCAGGCTCATCGCTTTTGCGGCCGTGCCCAGTGGACAGCAGCCGGACCGAGCGGCGAGCTTGGCGAACAGGTCCACCACAGCGATAAACAACGGACGCCGGCTGCCCGGTGGCTGTTGTGCTGTTCGGCTGAGAGTCCGCACAGTAGCGCGCCCCGCGGCGGGGGGCGTCGGGCAGCAACCCATCGCACCGCGGCCGCGGCAACTCTTCTAGAAACAACTCCCGTTGACGGACGGCCGTCGGCGTTCTAAGATCAGCGGACTATGGAGATACAAGGAAGGGAGATTGGGGGCGCAGCGGTCATCGGCGAACGGGTGCCGACCTATCCCGCGCCGGTCGGGTACCGCAGTGTTCACTGGAACGGGATGAACATGAGCTTTGCTGCGAGGGCAAATCGGGACCAAGGTCCGCAGCAGGCCAGCGAGGACGCCCGAAAAGGGCTCTTCGATGATCGCCGCCAGCATCTACGTGGTCCTGTCTCAGGGCTGGCGAACGCGCGGAAGGCCAGCACCGGCATGGATTGGGTACCCCTGGTCAGAAGCTGTTCGGGCGTGCCGGTCACCGTGCCGCCTGTCCAGCCACTCAACGCCCGTTGACCTGCGATGAAAGGATTTCCGGTCATGGACTTTCCGCACGAGTTGGTGCGCCGCATTGAGCGTTTCACTCTCCTGGACAAGGTCGCTGACCCGCTGGCCGGCTTGGTCGGCAAGATCGTGGCGCCTCGCCGGGTACGTAACCTGTTGAGCGGCACGAAGCTGGGCCATCCTGCCCACCCCATGTTGACCGATCTGCCAATCGGCGCTTGGAGCATGTCTACATTGCTGGACGCTGTCGGTGGAGCCAGCACGGAACGTGCGGCGGACCTACTTGTCGGTGCCGGCATCCTCAGCGCGATCCCCACTGCCATGACCGGCCTCAACGACTGGTCGGACACCATAGGCGCGGAAAGACGCATCGGGACGGTGCACGCCTCGGCCAACGTGGCTGCGCTGAGCCTGTACCTGGCGTCACTGATTGCCCGTCGCGGCGGCCGTCGCGGCCGCGGCAAACTACTCGGCCTTGCCGGACTCGGAGTGCTTATGGCGGGTGGATACCTTGGTGGTCACCTGTCCTACGCCAAGGCTGTCAACGTCAACCACGCGACCTTTGAATATCGTCCGCCGGAGTGGACCGCCGTGCTCGCCGACGCAGAGCTCGGCGAAGGCGAACATCGCATGGTCTCCGCCGATGGGGCATCAGTGCTGCTGGTTCGCGACAAAGGCCAGCTGTACGCGCTGGCTAACACCTGCAGCCACGCTGGCGGTCCACTGGACGAAGGCGAGCTCGTCGACGGTTGCGTCGTCTGTCCGTGGCACGCCAGCACCTTCCGGCTCACCGACGGCAGCATTGTGCGCGGCCCGGCCTCGATACCTCAGCCTGCCTACCAAACGCGGGTCAGCGACGGGAAAATCGAAGTTCGCTCGTTGGGATGACCAGCACTCGTGTTTCGGTGATCTGCTAGGGGGACCGGCCATGGCTGGCGTGCCCACCGCAACCACCTAGCTGATCATCGCATCCACCCGCCGCTGCACCGTGCCTCATCACCGGAGCTAGCTCAATGGGCGCGCCTAGACTGGACAAATTATCTTTTCAATCCCGAATAGGCGGAAAGCCGCAACGTTATTTTGATTTTAGCCCAGGCGATTTGTACCCGGTGACGTTGCCTGCTTCAAATAAAAAAGTCTTTGTTGTGAGGGATGTAAGAATAGTACGTCTCATAATGACGGACTCGAGATTTAGCTTAGCTAGCTTGAATCCAAGCGAGGACACGGTTACTGGTACAGGATATCAATCAAGCAGTGGTATGCTACGGCAGGATGTTCCACATATAAGACGTATCCGGCACGGGATGATCTCGCATTTCTCCGAGCAAAGTGTTGCGCCATGGCGACAGGAGGTAGAAGAAGCTGCGGATGACTTAATAAGCAAGCTACTGGATGGGCATCAACCACCTGACCTGAACAAGAGATATTTTGAGCCACTTATCGTCAGAGCCGTTGCGCTGTCTGCGGGTATTACTGAAGAGGAAAGCGATAAATTGTATGGCTTTTCTAACAGAGTTTTAGTTCGCGTAGAAAGCGCTGACGACCGCACCCGGATCTGTGCGGCCTGGAATGAATTGTACGAGTACAGTAGTAAACTTATTGATAGAAAACTTGACGGTCCTGATGACAGACTACTCTCTAGGATTTTCGCCGAGTTCAAGAATACTTGTTTATGTCGTGAGGAGATAGTGGCGGCGTCCGGCACCATACTTGCGGGGTTTTATACGCCGTTTGGAATTTTGAGTGTATGCGCAGTTGAACTCTTTCGACATCCTGCCGTTGTGAAGGCTTGCCAGAACGATCCTAGGTTATGGGAACGGACGGTGGAAGAGCTGATGCGCTATAAAGCTCATTTCAACTTCTTTCTACCACGAGTTGCAACCGTAGACGTCACAGTGGGCCAGGTGACTATTCGTGCCGGACAAGTAGTGCTGCCATCAATACATGCAGCCGCTACCGATCCGAATTCGTTCACAAGCCCGAGTCTATTTAACATAGATCGAAATCGGCCTCGATGTAACATCGTTTTTGGGGCAGGTCCGCATTTCTGTCCGGGTGCAGCGTTATCCCGCCAGTGGCTCCAGGTTGGCCTCGAACGGCTTTTTACAACCTTGCCGGGCCTACGTTTGGCAAAGCCATATACTGATCTCCAGTGGGAACCAGGATCAATCTCTATGCCTAATGAAGTGCCAGTTGCATGGGATAGGGACTGCACCGCTTGACAACTGGCTCCGGATTCAAGGGCGCACATCACCCGACCGCGACGATGTGGGTCCAGTCGATGGTGGCGTCGTCGCCTACGTGGGTTTCGACGAGTTCGCCGGCGCTGTCGATGTGGGCGACGGCGAATAGTCCGTCGATGCGGACGAACAAGACATCTCTCATATCATCTCCCTGTGGGTCAAGACCTAGCGAGGCGCGATCAGGTTCGAGTGAGGGCATGAATCCGAGGCGCAGCTTCCGGCCAGCCCGTGAGCAGCCCAGCGCGACGGCCCAGGCGAAAGGCCGACCACGTGAAGGGAGGCGCCATGGTGGTGCCTACCAGCGTCCACTCGCCGAGTGGGCTGGAGCCTTGCCACACTGCGGCCGGCACGATGATCTGCGGCCTCGCTCCCGCCGCAAGATCCGGTCCAAGGATCGGTTGTTCGATCTGTCCTCCGGGATGTAGTAGCAGCATCCGCAGTGGCGATCCGGCGTACCAGTGGTAGGCCTCCACGCTGTCTAGTGCGTGCAGGGCCGAAAAGTCCGGAGCGAACAGCATGAAGTAGATCACCGAGCTGTGCACATCGACGTAGGTCCGGCGAAACAGGCCGCCTTCCCCCGGCAGCCGTTCTAATCCGAGCACTTGCGCGACCCGCTCGCCCTCAGCCCGTTTGCTCACAGTCGGTGTCGCCGGCAGGACTAAGTCGGCTGCGACAGCACTGGGTTCGGTGACGCGGAGACCAGGACACCGATGCACTCGGTGTGGCGGCTTACTCGCTGATCGAGCCGTCCGGCTGGCACGCTTTGTCGGGACGCGTGGACCGCTCCAATCACCCCTGAGGTCGGCGGGAGCACCGGCTGCGCTGCCGCCCGAGTCTGGATCATCCATGCGACGGCTGGCGTGGACTCGAGCACCAGGAACGCGGCCAACACGACGAGCTGGGGCATCCCACGTGCGAGACCCAGCGCGCCGATGACGACGCCTCCAGCTCCGCGCAGGACGTGGCCGGTCGCCCACACCACGCCGGGGTTGGACCGGGTCATCCAGCGACCCGCGAGCAGGTACAAGCCGATGCCGACCAGGCCGGACACTGTAAGCATCGCCGATGTCTGAGTCTCCATCATCGTCATACTGCCGAGCAGTTGGGCGACGACCGGGACGACGAACAGCGACAGGAGCAGCGTTCTCCACGGCACTGCGGTACGCGATGACTCGCTTGCCGCTATGGGGTTCATTTCATTTTGGTCGCATTGCCGGATTCGGCCGGCGGCGCATCGGCTGGTCGACCACACCAGCACGCCGAGCAATCCAAGTACCACACTGCCGACTTGAAACTGGGTATCGAATGACAGCTTTTCTGTCGCCATCACCGCGAGTAGTATGCCCCCCGCAATTTTGCCCAAGTCAAGATTGAGCTGCAGCCACGTTAGCTGTCGGGTCTGGAAGTCCGCGGGTAGATCGCTGGACAGGATGAACATCGGAGCTGCGACAGCCACCGCAGCCGCGCCGACGCCCATTACGGCGATGGCAAGCACAATCGGCCATGAACCACCACGGGCCAGTGCCAGCGTCATCAGCCCCATGGCCATCCCGGCCATGCCTAGCACCTGGACCGATCGGTGCGCCCGGCGACGCGCCGCGACTCGCCCGATCGACGGGCCCAGCAGCGCGAACAGCCCGGCCATCGACATCGCTACCCACACGTCCGTGGTGGATCCCCCTGCCGCGAGCACGTAAGAAGGCAGCAGCACCGGAAGAAAGCAGTTGAAAGCCACCCCGAGGGCGAGGTTGGAGGTCATCCACCATTCGAACGGCTGGGCATCACCATCGACGGTGCTAGCCTGCTCGACCATAGCACCGGACATTACCTTAAGAGGACCTCGAAAGGACTGCAGAGTGGGCGCCTTGGCATTGTTGCCAACATTACATCAGCCCACCGATGCCGAGGCTGTCCGATTCGGGCAGCGTTCAGTGACCCATTGGGAGCTGCGTGTTGTGACTGCGGCACTTGCGAGTCAGCTGTCCGGTGTCCGACGGGTCGCTATCTGGGCGCAACCGGAGCTCGAGACGTGTGTGGCGATCGTCGCAGCGCTCGCGGCCGGAGTGCCTGCGGTACCCGTCAACCCCAAGCTCGGTACCCGGGAGTTGAACCATGTCTGTGCCGACGCGATCCCTGATCTGGTCCTGGCCGCACCGGACGCCGTGCTGCCCGAGACGTTGCGCGCAATACCGCGCCTCAGCGTCGACCTGCGGGCGCAGGGCGCGGCGATACCGCCTGAGCCGGATCCCGAATCGCCGGCACTGATCATCTACACCTCGGGCACCACCGGGCCACCCAAAGGCGTGGTGCTTCCGCGTCGCGCGATCGCCGCGGACATCGACTCGCTGGCCGAAGCCTGGGCATGGACGACCCGGGACGTCCTGGTACACGCGCTGCCGCTGTCCCACGTGCACGGCCTAGTCCTTGGTGTGCTCGGGCCGCTTCGGCTGGGGGGAACAGTGCACCATCTGGGGTCCTTTTCCATCGACGGGGTGGTCCGGGAGCTCAGTGGCTCGGCGACGATGCTGTTCGGCGTGCCGACGATGTACCACCGGTTGGCCGCAGCCGCTGAACGCGATCCCGAGGTTGCCGCGGCGCTGAGCCGGGCCCGGCTGCTCGTCTCGGGCTCCGCAGCCCTGTCCGTCTCCGACCACCAGCGGATCGCGTCGGCCACCGGACAACAGGTAGCGCAGCGGTACGGGATGACCGAGTCCTTGATCACGTGCGCGGTCCGCGCCGAAGGACCGGGCAAGCCAGGCACTGTCGGGCCGCCATTGGACGGAGTGCAGCTTCGTCTGGTGGACGACCAGGGCGAAACTCTCGAGGTAGGAGACGACAACACCGTCGGCGAGATCGAAGTGGCCGGCCCGACGCTGTTCCTGGGCTACCTCAACCGACCCGACGCCACTGCCGAGGCGATGCACGACGGCTGGTTTCGCACCGGCGACGTCGCCACCCGCACCGCCGACGGTCACCTGCGGCTAGTCGGACGCCGCAGCACGGATCTGATTACCAGCGGCGGATACAAGATCGGTGCGGGGGAGATCGAAGACGCTTTGCTGGAGCATCCTGGGGTCACCGACGCAGCGGTAACCGGTGAGCCGGATCCCGACCTGGGGGAGCGGCTGGTGGCCTGGGTAGTTGCGGCCGGCGATCCGCCACCCGCCGCGGAGGAACTCGCGGAGCACGTCGCGGCGCTTCTCGCGCCACACAAGCGACCGCGGGCGGTACACTTCCTGGCCGCGTTACCCCGCAATGACATGGGCAAGGTTCGCAAGGCCGAGCTCCGGCCATCCTGCTAGCCAGCTCCAGTAGGGTGTCCGCTTCGGTGCGGACACCCTGGGGGTCGTTCAGTGGGCGCAGCACGGGCGGTCGGATTGCTGCTCGGAGTCGCAGCCGACGCGGCCTTCGGCGATCCGCGCCGCTGCCACCCGGTAGCTGCTTTCGGGCGGCTCGCCGTGACCGCCGAACGGGCCTGCTACGCCGAAAACCGCCTGGCCGGGCTGGTCTACACCGCGGCTCTGATCGGTGCTGTGTCAGCGGTCGGTGGCCTCGCGGAACGCGCCGGGCGCGGTAGAACCCCCGTGCAGGTAGCCGGCACCGCACTGGCGACCTGGATCGTGCTGGGGGGTGCCTCGCTCGCTGAGGAAGGCGCTGCGATGGCTCGGGCGTTGGACGCCGGGGACCTCGACGCTGCTCGGAGCCGGCTACCGCATCTGTGCGGTCGCGACCCGGCCCTTCTCGACCTGGCCGCGATGGCCCGGGCCAGCGTGGAGTCGGTCGCCGAGAATACCTCAGACGCCGTCGTCGCCCCGCTGGTCTGGGGAGCATTGGCTGGAGTGCCCGGGCTGCTGGGCTACCGCGCAGTCAACACCTTGGATGCGATGGTCGGGTACCGCTCGCCACGCTACCGCCGCTTCGGGTGGGCCGCGGCACGGCTGGATGACCTTGTCAACTTGCTGCCCTCGCGGGTCGCCGCCGCCCTGACCACCCTGTGCGCGCCGCTGGTCGGCGGATCGGCCAGCGGAGCGTGGCAAGCCTGGCGACGCGACGCTGAGGCGCATCCCAGCCCCAACGCGGGGCAGGTAGAGGCGGCGTTCGCGGGCGCGCTGGAGATACGGTTGGGGGGACGCACGGTCTACCCGCATGGCGCTGAGCAGCGTCCGGTACTGGGCCACGGCCGCACCCCCGATGCTGGTGACCTCACCCGGGGGGTGGAGCTGTCCCGGGTTATCGGGCTCGCGGCGGCGGCACTGTGCGCGATGCTGGCCGCGGTGACTCAGCGGCCGTACCGGTCGGCGAGCTCCGCCATCGGTGGATCGTGTGGATCGTCCTCATCCGGTGACCACTTGTCGTCACGGCGCCCTTCGGTCGCTTCCCGCCAAGCGAAGTAGGCCAGCCCCAGCGGAGCCATCGTGCCGAAAGCGAGCCATTCCAGCGCATAGGGAAAAGAGGGGCCGGCGTCCAACTGCGGCAGGGGCAGTGCGGACAGCACCCCTGGGGCGCCGTCGACCAGCTGAAGGTAGCCCGGTTCCAATCGAACTCCGGTGGCGGCACTCACCGTGCGACTACTCGCCGCGTACACCTGTCGATGCCCGTCTTGGTGCACGACTTCACCATTCTGCGGGTCCAGCTCGTCGGCTCGTAATCGGCCGGTCACGGTCACCTGGCCGGCCGGCACCGCCGGGTAGCCAGGTATCCGCACACCCTCTGCCGGGTGGAGATAGCCGCGGTCGACCAGGATGTTCGATCCGTCCCCCAGCCGAAGCGGAACCAGCACCTCGTAGGCCGGCTCGCCCTGAACGGTGCGCAGCCGGACCACCATCTCAGCGTCGGGCAGGTAGTAGCCGGTGGCCTGAACTTGGCGCCACTCGTTGTTTTGGCTCGGCGCGGCGTGAGGCGCCAGGACGCTGCGCAACGGCTGTGGCGGGATGCTGAAGGAGCGTTCGATCGCGGTGTTGGTATCCGCACGTTGCGCGGCGCGACGAAATTGCCACGGCGCGAGCAAGGTGAATGCCGCCACAGCGAAGCAGATCACTATCGCTGTCAGCGCCAGCCAGCTAGGGCGCAGCAGGAACTGCCACCGCATATCACCACGGTAGCGGTACTCATCCCAACGCCGCCCGCGCGGCCGCTACCGCGCCGCTGCCGTAGCCACCACCGAACAACACCGCGTGCACCAGCAACGGGAACAACTGGTGCAACGGCACACGCTGTTGCCACCCGAGCGCCAGCGGGGTGACGTCGGTGTAGGCGGCGAGCAACTGCTCCAGTTGCGGGCAGCCGAACAGCGCGAGCATCGCCAGGTCCGTTTCGCGGTGCCCGCCGTGCGCGGCGGGGTCGAGTAGCCACAACCGTCCGTCGCCGCCGGCGTGGACATTGCCGGCCCACAGATCGCCATGCAGCCTCGACGGCGGCTCAGCCGGGCCGGCCAGCTCCTCGACCTGCTCGCACGCGCGGTGCACCACACGCGCGCCGGCAGCATCCACCGCGCCGCCGTCCACCGCGCTGCGCAGATAAGGCAACACCCGTTGCTCGACGTACCACTGCGGCCAGTGCGGCCCGGTGACGTTGGCCATCGGCGCGGCACCGATCCACGCTTGCTGGGACCCTCCAGGGGGTGCGGCGCCAAAGGCCGCAGCGCCTGCGGCGTGCAGCGTGGCGAGCTGACGCCCGAGCCGCTCGGCGGCGGCGCCATCCGTTCGGCCGGCTGGGATGTATTCGGTGACCAGCCAATGCTCGTCATGTCCGTGCACCTGCGGTACCGGCGGCCCGTCGGGTACCCGTAGCCAGCGCAGCCCCGCTGCCTCAGCCCTCACCTGCCCAGGTTGTGCCCGCTTGGCGACCACGGTGCGACCGTTGCCCAACTCCAGG
Organism: Pseudonocardiales bacterium; assembly: GCA_025465385.1. GTDB lineage: Bacteria > Actinomycetota > Actinomycetes > Mycobacteriales > Pseudonocardiaceae. The sequence continues at coordinate 1,685 of JAODNG010000502.1, read as the reverse complement.
CGCCAGATGACGCCATGTTGCGTTGCGGTCCGCACCGGCTGACCGGTGATCGCGGCGACAGATTCGGCAGGGGTACTCATGTCGGCGTCAGGACCGTTCGCGTACCCACGCCAGCAACCCGGGCATCGCCGCGCGCACCATGCTGAGCACTTCGTCGAAGCCGTGTTTGCCACCGTAGTACGGGTCAGGCACGTCGAGGGCCTGACCAGCGGCCCGATCGAACGATCGCAACAGCACCACTCGCTCCGGTTCGGCGACCAGCCGGCGCAGAGCCGCGAGATGCCCGGCGTCCAGCGCGATCAGCAGGTCGGCGGAGAGGTGCTGGGCGCCGAGCTGTGCGGCGACATGCTCACAGCGGAAACCAGCCCGGCGCAGCGCCTCGGCGGTTCGCGGATCGGCAGGACTGCCGACGTGCCAGTCACCGGTTCCAGCGCTGCTCACCCGCACCCGGTCGGCCAGGCCCTCCCGTCGCAACGCGTCGGCGAAGACAATCTCGGCCATTGGAGACCGGCAGATATTCCCGGTACATACGAAGCACACGTGATAACGCGCTGAGCTTCCCACGTCTCTTAGTGTGGCCGATGTGCTTGGCCACGGTGAGGGTCAGCTGCGACCGGAGGCTCTGTACGGCTACTGGACCGCGGCTACGCGAGCCAGCCGGCGGGGGCTTGGCCAGCGGAGGTCGTGTGCCCAGCGGAATTTCTCGAAGATCCAGATAAGGCGGGCGGTCATGTCGAGCTGGCCACGGTGGACGCCGTGACGGGCACAGGTGGGATCAGCGTGGTGGAGGTTGTGCCAGGACTCGCCCATGGACAGGATGGCCAGCGCCCAGAAGTTGGTTGATCGGTCGCGCTGGGTGAACGGTCTGTTTCCGATCATGTGGCAGAGAGTTGGTTGACCAGGTGACGTGATGCAGCGCGTTGGTCTTGTCCTTGTCGAACAACCAACCGAGATGGGCGTGCCAAAAGCCCCTGGCCACCGCTGCAGCGGACGTACCGAAAAGCCACGGTGAATGCGGATCGCCCTCTTTGTCGGTGAAGATGTGATGGCGGCGATGATCGGCGACCCACGTGATGATCGAGCCTTGGAAAGCCATGCTACCGGCAACCGCAAGGGCGATCCGCAGAGCACGGTTGGCTTTGAAGGCCCGGTGGGTGAAGTAGCGATGGAAGCCAGCGGTCACGCCGAGGCCGCACAGTAAATGGAGAACACAGCCAGACCGATGTCGATCCAGGTAAGGCCCCAACCCCAGGTGAACAGGACGGCGGCGATCAGCTCGTCATGGTTCCTCAACTCGTCATCACGATCGGTGGCACTCTGGCTTACCAGCCCAGTCGCACTAGGTCGCGACGGTACTCGGGCGCCGCGTTCGCCACGGTACTGCGACTCAGTTATCCCTAACAAGTAAGATTTTGCGACTTGACAAAAAGGTAGGCTTCTGTAACCCATGGAACCTCCGAGTTGCTGCGCGGAGGTGCCGTCAGGGGCAATTTTTCCGCGAAGTTGCCCCGCGCGGCACATCAGCAAAGCACAACCGCTTTACCCCTTACGAGGTCGATGTGGCAAATGTGGCGCCGTACGCCAGCGCAGGCGTCCGGGTATAGCTGCCATCCGCGGCCCTCAGTACGCGATAGCGTGCATGTCCACATGGACCAGCTGCTGCGTCACCACGGCGACGTCGACGC
>JAODNG010000491.1 GCA_025465385.1 Pseudonocardiales bacterium | reverse complement strand
GCACCGAGACGCTGGGAGCCAACGCGGCAAGCAGGACCCCGGTCAAGGCTGCGGCCGCCGCTAGGCCAAGCGCCAGCGCCGGCCGCACCCGCGTTGATCGGCTGCGCATCTGCCGTTCCGTCATGTCGGCGGGATCGGTGGGCCGTACGCGGCATCCGGTGTCGTCTACGTCGCACACACCTTGATCACCCCGGAATCTCATCGATGGCAGCTGGCGCGCCGGTGGGGTGGAAATGGCGCAGGCGCAGGCTATGCGAAACCACGAACACCGACGACAGCGACATCGCCGCGCCCGCGACCAGCGGGCTGAGTAGTCCGGTCACGGCCAGGGGTAGGGCGGCGACGTTGTAGCCGAACGCCCACACCAGATTCCAGCGGATCGTGCGGTGCGTCCGCCGGGCGAGCTCGACCGCCTCAGGAACGACCATCAGGTCCTCGCGGGCGAGCACGATGTCGGCGGCCTCAATGGCGGCGTCGGTGCCGTGCCCGAGCGCCATCCCCAGATCGGCGACGGCGAGAGCGGCCGCGTCGTTGACCCCGTCGCCGACCACCGCCACCCGGTGCCCCCGCTCCTGCAATCGGCGCACCACCTCGGCCTTGCCCTCCGGCAGCGTCTCGGCGACCACGTCGTCAATGCCGACTTCGGCGGCGACGGCAGCGGCGGTGCGGACATTGTCCCCAGTCAGCAGCACCGGGTGCAGCCGAAGCCGGCACAACGCTGCGACCGCCGCGGCGCCGCTGGCCCGCACGGTGTCGGCGACGGCGAGCAGGCCCTGGGCGCTGCCGGCCCACCCGACCAGCACGACGGTGACGCCGCGCTTTTCCAGCTCGACCCGGGTCGATTCGAGCTCGTCGGGGACATGAAGACCGTGCTCGGCGAGCAACTGGGCCCGACCGACCACCACCGCAAGCCCGTCCACCACGCCGCGGGCGCCAAGGCCGGGCAGCGCCTCGAAGTCGGTGACCGGGGGCAGTGTTTCGGTTTCCGCGGCAGCGGCTGAGGTCAGCGCCGCGGCGATGGGATGCTCGGAGGCCGCCTCCACGGCGCCGGCCAACGTGAGCAGCCGGGAGCGCTCGACTCCCGCGACGGGGTGTACGTCGACCAGGCGCATGCGTCCCTCGGTCAGCGTTCCGGTCTTGTCCAGCACGACGGTGTCGACATTCCGGGTCGACTCCAAAGCCTGCGGGCCCTTGATGAAGATGCCCAGCTGCGCCCCCCGACCGGTACCCACCAGCAGCGCGGTCGGCGTGGCCAGGCCCAACGAGCAGGGGCAGGCCACCACGAGCACGGCAACCGCGGCGGTGATCGCCAGGCCGGTCGGCTGGCCGGCGAGTAGCCATCCGAGCAACGTGAGTAGCGCGAGCACCAGCACGGCCGGCACGAAGACCGCCGCGATCCGGTCGGCCAAGCGTTGTGCCCCGGCCTTTCCTTCCTGGGCGTGTTGCACCAGCCGAGCCATCCGGGCGAGCTGGGTGTCTGCACCCACCCGGGTGGCTCGCAGCAGCAGTCGTCCGCTGGTGTTGATCGCACCGCCGACCACGTCGTCGCCCGCGACCACCTCGCGGGGCACCGGTTCGCCGGTGACCATGCTGACGTCCAGCGCGGACCGGCCCTGCTCGACCACCGCGTCGGTGGCGATCTTCTCGCCCGGCCGGGCGATGAACGCATCGCCGATCACCAGCTCGGAGACCGGGACTCGGCAGGGCTCGCCGTCGCGCAGCACCTCGACGTCCTTGGCGCCCAGCGCGAGCAGCGTCCGCATCGCGGCGCCGGCCGACCGCTTGGCCCGCGCCTCGAAGTAGCGCCCAGCGAGCAGGAAGGTGGTGACGCCCGCGGCGACATCGAGGTACAGGGCGTGATCGCTGCCGGTCAGGACCGAAAGCCCCTGGCCGAGGCCAGGCGCGACGGCGCCGCCGTTGAACATGATCCACAATGACCACGCGGAGGCGGCCAGGATGCCGACCGATACCAGGGTGTCCATCGATGACGTGCCGTGCCGCGCGCCGGCGAAGGCGGCCCGGTGAAACGGCAGCGCGCACCAGCCGACCACCGGCGCGGCCAGCGCCAGGCAGACCCACTGCCAGCCGGTGAACCGGAGCTCCGGAAACAGCGACAGAGCAAGTGACAGGTCGCAGATCGGCACCGCGAGCACAGCGGCCACCGCCAGCCGCCGGCGCAGGTCAGCGACGCGATCCGCGTGCCCGGCGTCGTCGTCGACCGCGCGGACGTCGTCGACCCGGCGAGCCGTGTACCCCGCGCGCTGAACGAGCTCGATCAGCGCCCGAGGGTCGGTGTCGCCGGGGCACAGCACCCGAGCCCGCTCGGTCGCGTAGTTGACCGTGGCGGTGACGCCGTCGAGCTTGTTCAGCCTGCGCTCGACCCGCGCCGCGCACGCTGCACAGGTCATCCCGCCGACGAGGATCTCGTAGCACCGCAGCGCTGTCGGGGCGGGACGTGCAACCGTGGTCGTAGTGATCGCCTCCAGCTCCGGTGCTCCTGTCTTAACCGGTTGCGGTGCCGGCCTCACTTGGATCGACGAGGGGCGCCCCACAAGCACAGGTGTACACGCCGTCGCCGGACGGGCAGTGGCACTCCTCGTCAATGCGAACCCGGCAGCCACATTCCTCGTGCGCGCAGGTAAGCACGGCTCCCTTGGTGTATTGCGTCATCCCGACCTCCCCAGGCCAAGCCTCGTATGCGTAGGACAGCACGTTACTCCCGGCGACGGCTCCCAGCAGGACACGTTGTGATGCATGGGTCGCTGGAATTGAGGCCTGGAATTTCTCCTAAAAGGTGCGCCGTGAACCATCAGCTGCTGAGCGTTGAGCGCGTCACCACACTGCCGATTAGCTCGACTCAGCCGGTGATGTTCTGTAGCTCGGATCGACAGAGTCGGGCAGCGCGCTGGGCGGTTTCGGAGTGGACCCGGCAGTGGCCGTGGTGACTGGCGTGTTGGCCGCACTCCGCTGCGCAGCGGTCGGCGGCAGCAACCGCTGCCTCCAGGATGCTCCGGATGACCCGAGCGTCGGTGGCGGCGGGCCTGGATAGGACACGGTGGGCGGACGCGGCGATGTCGGCACAGTTCAGTGCCGCACGTGTGGCACTGATCATGTCGGCGGTGTTGTAGGCCATCATCGCGGTGGCGCAGGTCGTCGAGTCACGGTCGAGCTCGGCGAGGACCTGCAAGACGGTGGCCAGCCCGTCGATGGTGAATACCGGCTCTACGGTGACGTCGGAAGGCTGGGTTGATACGGCGGCACGGGCGAGCCTGGTGACACGCGCCGCCTCGTCGCCGAACCAACAGCAAGTAGCACAGATCGCCAAGTGGGCGTCCACCGCGCGCGATTCTGGGGCACTCGCTTCGCCGTCCAGGCGGGCTGAGAGGGCTTCCCTACACTCTGTGCAGTCCACGTGACAATGGTCGCGCACCGGAGCCCTGAAGTTCCAGGCACTTGGCTTGATAATTCGGCGCGCGAGTTCATTGGGTGAACGTTCATGGTGCACCGACGATGGCGCAGCGGTCTCGTTGAAAGTGATCTGTCGCCCTACCTTCCACGGTGAGGTAGTCGCTGTACCGACTACCGGAGTTCCCCGCGATCGCCTACCGGCGCGTCGACGGAGTCCAGTGGACCGCTGTTGCTCCCTCGGTGCTCGACGTGCCGCTGCACCCACGCGTCGACGTCCGACCACGCGGTGTCCAGCCACGTCGACAGCGCGGCCGCCTCGCGCGGGACCGTGGCGGCAGGCGCGAGCGCAGTGCGGATGACGAGCGCGCGGTGCACCGGCAGTTGCGACCAGGGCCGGTCCCGTCCGTCTCGGGCGAAGCCCGTGTGGGCGAGTAGAAGTACGTCGGCCGTCGGGGCTCCGGTAAGCGCCGCGAGCACGCCGCCGAGGTGCGGTGGCAGCGTGTAGGTGCGTCCTCGGGCACGCCGCGCCTCGTCGTAGGCGTGGCGGGCGGACAGCGCCGCCACCGCCTGGCGCCACCGCGGCCGGCTGAAGTTGCCGCCCTCGGGGAACAGCAGCAGCGCATCGCCGGTGGACATCGAGGCGGCGAGGGTATGAATGCATCCGCGGGCCCGGTGCCGGTTGGACCCGACGAAGCACAGTGGCAGTCGATCGCCGGCGAGGTCGAGGGTGGGTTCCAGGCGCAGCACGGACTTAAGCACGACGTGCAGCCGCAACCGGTACTGCACCACCAGCAGCCAGGCGATGAACAGGGAGTCCCCGGGCCCGCAGTGCCGCGCGAGTACTACCAGGCCCTGCGACGTCGCAAGCTGCTCCCTCGTGGCGGACCCGGCCTCCAGCGCCACCCGCACATCGAGGATTCGCCGGATCGTGCGGTAGGCCCTGGTCAGCACCTCCCGCAGCAGCAGATCCGGGTCGTCCACCCCGCGCCGTAGGCGATTCAGCGTCGACAGCTCGATGGCTGCGTAAGCCAGCACCAGGGCCGTGCTGCGTAACGCCCGCGTCGAGCCGGCCCCTGCTGACGCGATCGCCGCGACGAGGAGCAGCAGCGGCGCGGTGATCAGGAGCAGGATTTCCAGCATGGCCACCGCCGGGACCGTCAGAGCCCGGCGCAGCCTGGTCATGTCAGCGCCGCCAGGTAGTCGCGGGTGGCCTCGTAGGCGAGTTGTACGCTCCATTCGATCCGCCGACGGTCGCGGTAGCGCAGGTTCGACCACGTCGCCGCCGACCGCTGCGGAAGGCCCGTCGGTAACACGTGAACGGTGACGCCATCGGGCACATCGTTGAGGTCGGTATGGAATCGGTGCCGCCGCGCGATCTCGAAGGCCACGAACCCCACCTCCCACGGGAAGCGGGGCGCGGTCAGTGCCTCCTCGACGCGCCCGACGTGCAGCACCCACACCGTGTCAGCGCCTGCCTGGACGGCCCGCGCCAAGGGGATGCTGTTGACCAGGCCGCCGTCGAAGAAGTGCTCGCCGGCGATGCACACCGGCGGGAAGACGCCCGGTAGAGCGCAGGATGCGAGCACCGCGTCGATCAGGTCGCCGCAGGAGAACCAGTGCTCCCGGGCACGTTCGATGCTTGCCGCCACGCACTGGAAAGGAACTAGGAGTTCTTCGAAGGTGTGTACCGGAAGGCGCTCGAGCAGTAGCCGGCGCAGGTCCTCTCCGTCGTGCAGGGACGTGCCACTGCGCACGATCTCCACCAGCCGGCCGAGCAGTGAACCGCCGAGCACGCCATCGGCTGCGAGCTCCCCCCACATCGCCACCAGCTGCTGCGCGCCATCCGGGGTGGGGTCCGCGGCGAGAGCCGCGCCGTTGATCGCCCCGATCGAGGTACCGCAGATAAGATCCGGTACCACGCCGGCCTCGAGCAACGCTCCGGCCATGCCTGCCTCGGCGGCGCCCAGCACCCCCCCACCGCCGAGGACGAACGCGCTGCCAGCCATGCCAGTTGGGTACCCACCAGCGGCTTGACGAAGTCATTGCGCTAGTCGAACTAGCCGTGGGCTACCTGCACTAGGTCGGCGCGCACTGCCAGCAACCCGCGCACAACCAGCGCGGTGACCAGCCCCTCTAAGACCGCGACCAGCGCGTAAACCCCCATGGTTGAGATCGCAACGGTGCGCAGCGGCACCCCGGCAGCACCCCCCAGGGCGTACTCCGCGGTGAACAGTGCAGCCGCCGCCAGCACCGACACCGCGGCGGCGATCCCGGCGGCCACCGTTGTGCCGGTAGGCCGCCGGGGCAGCACCTTGCGTAGCCCGAGCAGGACCGGGTAGCCGACCGCGGCCGGCACCAGTGCCAGGTTCACCACATTGATGCCGAGGGTCGAGAGCCCGCCATCGCCGAGGAACAAGGCTTGGACCACGGTGACCACGGTGATCACCACCGGTCCCAGCCACGGTCCGAGCAGCGCCACGGCCAGCGTGCCGCCGAGCAAGTGGCCCTCGGTACCTACCGCAACCGGGATGATCGGAGCGCCCAGGACCAGGAAGAACGCGGCAGCGAGACCGGCCAGCGGCAACTGCCGCTGCGTGACGTCGAGCCCGGCGCGGCGCACACACACCGCAAGCCCGGCAACGGCCACCACAGCGCCGGCGACTGTGACTGCAGGGGAGACGAAGCCGTCGGGGATGTGCACGGGAACTCCTTCGGGATGACGCGTCCCTGACAATGCTGAGCTGGGCAACGGCCGAAGATCTGGCTCCCGGGCGGCAACCCGCCCGATCACAGTGGCGCGACCGCGCCGGATTTCCACCGGCTTCCTCGCACCGTTGCTCCTCGCAGCGTAGCTGCTCGACGCTGTATCGCGGCGCCAATGAGGGCAAAACTCAGGGGCCGGTGCCGGTCCGGCCGGGCAGTTCGGGGGCGTTTATCGCACGGACTAGGTCCTCGCGCGCCCGGGCCACCCGGGACCGGATGGTGCCGACGGGGCATCCGCACACCTCAGCGGCGGCCGCGTAGCCCAGACCCAGTACCTGGGTGAGCACGAAGGCGTCCCGGCGGTCGGTTTCCAGACCGGCCACCAGCTCGCGCAGTAAGACGCCTTCGTCGAACCCGGACCGCCGGTGTGTCGAGCTCCCGGCCGCGATGGTGTCCCAATCTTCGATGGCGGTGGTGCGCGGCCGCGCCATGGTCCGCCGGATCTGGTCGGCGGCTACCCGCCGAGCGATGGAAAGCAGCCAGGTCCGCGCCGAAGAACGGCCGGCGAAGCCCGGCAGCGCCCGCAGCGCCCGCAGGTAGGTCTCCTGGGTGAGGTCCTCAGCCTCGTCCCGCGCGCAAAAGTGGCCTACGAAGCGGTACACGTCACGCTGAGTGGCGCGGATGAAGGCTGCCAGCGCCGTGCGATCCCCCGCACCGGCCGCAAGAGCGAGCGCGGTGGTGTGCGCGTCATCAGATCGGGGGTCACCCATATAGGACAGGCTAACTAAATGTCGCTGGGAACCCCAGTGATCCGCCGGTGGTGCGATTAGCCTGCGGCTAACCCATTGTTAGACGACCTGCTACCTGCCAGGAAGCGCCTTGCGGGGTGTCGCGGACCTCGATCCCGGCAGCGGTGAGCCGATCGCGCAGGGTGTCGGCGAGGATCCACGAACCTTGTTCGCGAGCCTGCTCGCGAAGTTCCAGGAGTGCTTCGACGAAGGGCGTGACGATATCCCGGGGATCCCGCGCACCCACCACGGCGAGCTCGGCCAGTCGCGTCACCATTCGGCGCAGCATCGCCCGGGGTCGCTCGATGCCGTCCATCTCCTCGGTGTCGGCCGACCAATCGACGATCGCCTGCTCCAACTCAAGGACGGCGGTAACTGCCGCCGTGACGTCACGGTTGCGTAGACCGGTGTCGAAGACGCGCTCCAGCCGTTCGGCCTCCGCGCGCAGTGATGGTGATGGGTCAGTCATGTCGGCGGTTGGCGATCGGGGGCACGGCAACTCCATCGTTGGCCTGCCGCCTGCGGCGATCTCCCGTAGCTCATCGATTGCCACGGTGGCACCCGACGGAAACACCGTGCTCACGCCGTGCCTGCGGATCGTGAGCGTGGCTCGACCCAGGACTGTCACGGTGTCCGCATCGAGGTCGAACAGAGCAGCGGTGTGTTCGTCCACCCCGAGAACGACGGTTTCGCTGTCCAGCATCGACTCCATCAGCCACAGCCGGCGTTCGCCGAGGTAGCAGAACCGGGTGTCGTGGGTACCGCCCTCGGCATTGTCGTAGTGTGGGATCACCGCCGCGCGTAGCCCGAGCTGCGCCAGCAGGTCCAGGCCCGGCGCCCAGTAGGGAGTGGCGCCAACCTTGTAGATCTCATACACGGGCACGGTGGCAACGCCCAGGGTCGCCGCCGCCGCGCTGGAGAAGGCCACGCATCCGCCGTTGGACAGCTTGTCGCCCAGGACATTTCGTAGCCGACTGTGCTCCCCGGTCCACTGTGATGCGCGCGGCCGCGTCCGATAGCGCGCAGGCGGCCGATGAGGTCAC
>JAODNG010000485.1 GCA_025465385.1 Pseudonocardiales bacterium | reverse complement strand
CGAGTTCTCGGTGATCAGCGTGCGGCCCCGGCGGGCGATCACCCGCCGGGCCTCGGCTGCGACCAGCTCGCGGCGTGCCGCGTCCCGCTCCGCCTGATCAGCCGGCACGGTGATCAACCGCCCCTCGACCTTCGACACCACCTTGCTGGTGACGACGACGACGTCACCGTCGATGAGCCACGGCGCGGCGGTGACCAGCGCGCCGATCAGATCATCGCCGGGCCGGAACTCGGGCAGTCCTCGAACCGGCACGATACGGATCTCGCCTGGGGCGGCGTGATCGATCACTGCGGCAGGGCGAGTTCCAGGGCCGCGCGCGCCATCGCCGCGGTCGCCGCAACGTCGGTCATCAGCAGCGGGATTGCTCGAACCTCGATCCCGGGCACCGTCGCCTGATCCCCGGTGTGCAGCAGCCACCCGTCGAGGATCCCACCCGCGCGACGCGCTCCGTAGTGCGCAGCCACCGCGCCCGCTTCACATGGCACACCGATGGCGGCTAGGCAGGCGTCGGCCATCCCGCGAACCGCGCGGCCACCGACGATCGGGGATAACCCGATCACCCGAGCGGAGGCGTTGCGCAATGCGGGCCGGATCCCCGGTACCGCCAGCACACTACCGATCGACACCACCGGATTCGACGGCGCGAGCAGCACCGCGTCTGCTTCGGCGATCGCGTCGAGCACCCCGGCGGCCGGCTCGGCGGTATCCGCGCCGACCGGGACGAACTCGATGGCCGGCAGTTGCGCGCGGTGCCGGATCCACCACTCCTGGAAGTGCATCGAGCGGCGGCCCTGCTCGTCGGCGACGACGACGTGGGTCTCGCAGCGATCATCGGTGGCCGGCAGCAGCCGCACCCCGGGGCGCCACCGATCGCACAGCGCCGCGGTCACCGCGGACAGCGGATAGCCGACTTGGAGCATCCGGGTGCGGACCAGGTGGGTGGCCAGGTCCAGATCGCCCAGCCCGAACCACTCCGGGTCAGCCCCATAGCGCGCCAGCTCCGCTTTGACGACCCAGGTCTCACCGGCACGCCCCCAGCCGCGTTCGGTATCGATGCCGCCGCCGAGGGTGTACATGCAGGTGTCCAGATCCGGGCAGATCCGCACTCCGTGCAGCCAGATATCGTCACCGGTGTTGACGACCGCGGTGATGTCATGTGCGGCGGTGCCATGCTCACCAAGACCGAGCGCGGCTTTGAGCCCGAGCAGGAACCGCGCGCCACCGACGCCACCGACCAGCACCACGACCTTCACGGCAGTGATCAGAGTTTGTCGTTGGCCGAAGGCTGGTGGTCGAACGTGGTCTGCACCTGCTGGGAAGGTTTGAAGCGCTCGGAGTCCACGTAGGAACGGTAAGACGCTCGGTCGGCGCGAGTCAGCGCGACGTCGTCGACGAAGGGGGTAAGCAGATTGCGGGGCCATAGCCGGCGCGCTCGCACCGCGTTGATCTCCGCACAGAACACCACGATGACCGCCTGCAGGTAAAGCCACGCCAACAATCCGAGAACCAGCCCGAAGACGCCGTAGATCTGCGAGGCACCGTTGAGTTCGTAGCTGACGAACCAGGCGCCCACCATCTGCAGTACCTCAACCGCGACCCCGGCAGCGAGAGCACCGGACATCAAATCAGCCAGCGGAATTTCCCGGGCGGTCAGCACTCGAAATCCGACAAGGAACGCGCCGACGTTGACGATTATCGCGACCGCGATGGCGGCAATGCGCTCGCCGGTACTGATGCCGTAGCCGTATCCCGCGGCGACGGGGCCGACCGCGGCCAGCGCCGTGGTTATCACGACCACTGCGCCGAGTAGAACGAACAACACCAGCCCGCGCAGCCGCGACACCACTGGGTCAGGGCGGGCATAGCGCGGCACGGCCCACACTCGATTCAACGTCGTCTGGATAGCCACCGAGAGGCCTAGGCCGCCGTAAAGCGCGCCAAGGATGCCCAGGAGCACACCCAGGCCGCTGCCGTGGATGGAGTTGACGTTGTCGCGCAGTTGCGGTCCGACGATGGGGAATTGTTGCAGCGCCGAGCCGAGCAACGCCTGTTGCCACGAGGGGTGGCTCTGCAAGGTGAAGCCCAGCACACTTACCAGGAGTAGCAGCATGGGAAACAGCGAGACGAAACCGTAGTAGGTGATCAGGACGGCGAGGTAGCCACCCTGATCGTCGACGAACTTGTAGACCACCGCCAACGGGAAACCCAACCAGGTATGGCGCCGCTGGAAGCCGTCCAGTCGAGCTGTTACACCCATCGCTCGCCCCCGCCGTCCCCGATAAGGCCCTCGAGACACTGACGTTATCCCGGTGCTGATCAGCCGTCGAGTCGGCTGGCCGGCCAGCGACTGGTTAGCGCCAGAAAAGGAACTCCTGAAGGCCGGCCACTGCTGTCAACGGATCGCCGCCGAGGGCGGCGAAGAGCGCGAAGCTGGCGCCGAACAGGGCATTTCCCACCGCGGGTACGCCGATGATCAAGACGAACAGTAGCAAGGGGGCATACCAGCCGAGGCTGCCGGCGAACCTGCGAGCCCGCGCAGGCAAATAGGGCTCTAAAACGCCGAACCCGTCGAGCCCTGGCACCGGCAGGATATTCAGTACGAACGCGAGGATCTGTACCAGAGCGAGATAGGACAGACCGGTCGCGAGCCCGTCCGGCAGGCTGCTGGTGGCGACCACGGCAGTGATGGCGGCGCCGAGTGCGAGATTCGTCAGCGGACCGGCCAGTGACACCGCCGAGGTGACCGCCCGCGAACGCAATGCGGCTCGGTTGATCCACACCGCGCCGCCCGGTAGCGGCACACCGCCCAGCGCCAGCAGCGCGAGTGGCATCAGCAGCGACATCACGGGGTCGGTGTAGTGCCGGATGTCCAGCGTGAGATATCCCTTCGCGCGGACCGAACGGTCGCCACCCCGGTAGGCCGTCAGGGCATGCCCGAACTCATGCAGGCACAAGGCGACCGCCCATCCGCCGAGAATCAGCGCCACGATGCCGACCGTGCGGGCCGTGCCGCTGGTCAACGCCGCGAGCGCGCCGCCGGCGACGGTTGTCGCGAGCAGTAGCAGGAACAGCGGGCTGGGAGCCAGGCCGGTGGTAGGCACACTCCTACTCTTACCCTCTTGGTCTTACCCCCTGGCCGCCCAACCCATCGGCCGGCTGAAGCGACCGGTGCAGCGCAGCGACTACGCGGCGTGTCAACTGCAACACGCCTAGTAGGTGGTCCGGATCAGTCCGAGGACTTGCATCCCCGATCACAGAGGTGTAATCACAAGGTTGTTATTCTCCCGGCTGGTAGCCCGGGAAGGCGCGAAACCGGGGAGGAACTCTATGGCGAGAAGGGCGGACCGCCATGGATGAGAGCGACATCAGCTGGCCAGCGGAAGGCAGGATCGAGCTTCAGGGGGACTGGGGCCCGTTCGACGGGCACGACCAACAGGAGCAGGACTGGCAGGAGCGGGCGCTGTGCGCCCAGACCGATCCAGAGGCGTTCTTTCCCGAGAAGGGCGGATCCACCAGGGAAGCGAAGCTGATTTGTGCGGGCTGCGAGGTCCGCGCGGAGTGCCTGGAGTACGCGTTGGCCTTCGATGAGCGGTTCGGTATCTGGGGCGGGCTGTCAGAGCGCGAGCGTCGCAGGCTCAAACGCGGCACAGGCTGATTCTGGCCGCTGCCCGGAGTCCGCGCTGGTCGTGCGGGGGCGTTACCGTGTGCCCCCACCAACGGGGTATGGACAGGGAGGAGTCGGCGTGTCGCGCAATGCTGGGGTACCTGCCGGTGGGGGCGGTAATGCCCGTCGTGCCGGCGGTTCGCGCAGCGCCGGTAACGTTGCGACGCCGGAAGCTCCCAGCGTTCGTGTCGAGAACGGCGCAGTGGACAGCGGCACACCGAAGCCTGGCACGCGAACCAGACCGCGGCCCTCGCCGGTGCCCAAGCATTCCGATCGGACGAACCCGGGCAGCGCTACCGAGGGCAGCGACTCCTCTGTGCTGGCCTTAGACGACGTCGGAGCCGGCGGGCGCATCCGGGAGTTCATGCTTTCCCCGCCCGCGTTGCTTGCTGTGGCGATGACGGTGCTCGCTGTGCTGCTCAACCGCCACCGGCTGGCGCTGGACTTGTCTGGTGGCCGGTTGTTGCCGGTGGAGAGTTTGGGCCAGACTTGGTCGTCCTACCTGGCGTCGTGGCACGCGGTCGGCGGTGGAAGCGCGGCCCCCGCGCCGGCTGCCCTGGCCGTCCTCGGCATGCTGGGCCTGCCGGTCGGGTCGCCCGCCGCTGCAGTGTCATTGCTGCTGTTGGCCGCGCTGCCACTGGCCGCGCTGTCCGCCTATCGGGCCACCCGCGCGCTACCGGTCAGCCGCGAGCGTCGAGCACTAGTCGCTGCTGCCTACGCGTTGCTCCCGCCGGCCATCGCTGGGTTGGCGCAGGGCCGGATCGACGTCGTAGTGACCTACTTACTGCTGCCGCTCGTCCTGGCCGGTGTCGCTTCAGTGTTACGCGGTGGAGCGGGCCGACGATCCGGTGGCTGGCTGTCCACTGCGGCTGCCACCGCCCTCGGGATTGCGGTGATCGGCGCGTTCGCTCCCCTCACGCACCTGCTGATACTGACCGTGGTGCTCATCGGGTTCGTGGTGATCCCGGCCCCCCGGGTGACGACGTTGCGCCGCGCGGTCGGACTGTTCGCCGTGGTGCTGCTGCCGCTGGGGCTGCTCTTGCCGTGGCCAGCAGTGGTGATTCAACGTCCTGAGGTGCTGTTGCACGGGGTAGGCGCGGTGGTGCCCGAGCAGTTGCCTGGCTGGCTGCGGCTGCTCGCTCTGGATCCCGGTGGAGCGGGCGCCGCACCGTGGGTAGGAGCGGTGGTACTGCTAGCGGCAGTGCTCGCGCTCGCCGTTGCACCATCCCGGGCGATGTTGCCGGCGGTAGGGATCGTGGCGCTGGGCGCCATCGCGGTGGCGCTGTTGATTCGGTTGCCGATGCGGCCGCTCGTCGGTGGTGATCCTCGGCCTGGTTTCACCGGAGGCGCGCTGCTGTTCGTCGGCTGCGGGTTGCTCTGGATGGTGCTGCTGGCCGGCCGCACCGGGGAGCCGACTCGGCAGTGGTTCGGTGAGCAGTGGGCCGCGAAATTGAGGGCGATGCCGTGGGTGGGGTTGGCTGCGTTGTCAGCGGCAGCTGTCGCGGTGGGTACCAGCGGTCCGCTCACTAGCGGTCCGCCGGCCGGTCTACCGGTACTGGCGCCATCACTGGCGGCTGAGCTGGACCGGTCGGACACCTCAGTTCTTGTGATAGGTGCCCCGGGTGAGCCAGTACGGCTGACCAGATCGCGGACCGCGCGCTTCGGTGACGATGACATTGCCCCGCTGCGTGCCACCGGGGCCAGGTTGGAGCGGGCGGCGAAGGCACTGCGCGCTGGGCAGCCGGGCGAGACGTCCGCCGCGATGGCAGACGTGGCTGCCACCGGCGTGCAATTCGTGGTTCTTCCCACTACCGCGC
>JAODNG010000454.1 GCA_025465385.1 Pseudonocardiales bacterium | reverse complement strand
TAGCGCAGTTGACCTGGTGCAACTTCCACTATGGATGATCGCGCAGCCTGAGACTGACCACCGGCCAAGTACTGGAGCGGGGCTCGACCACCTTCCGATGTCCGTGGCTGACCAGCCTGATCGGCGGCAGTGGTTCATCGACCGGATCCCTCCGCCGCGCGTGGCACAGTAGCGGCGCGGTCGGCGGCAGGTTGTTGATCGGGTTGTTGATCGGGTTGTTGATCGGTGGGCTGATCGCGAACTCCCAGGCCCGCCGCGACGCCCGTGCCCTTGACCAGTCACCTCATCGATGGGCCGCTGAGGCGGTGCGCTGGTGCGCCGCCAGCTCGCCTGCAGCGGCTCATCGGTCAGGTGCGCTGGGTGGAAGTGCTACTTGTTCGGTGGTAGTGCGTAGCCGAGTGTCTGCACGGCCTTGCGGAAGTCGGTGTCGTGTTCCACCGGCACGGCGAGATGTCGGTCACCGACCGGCCAGCAATATTTCGAGGTTCTGCGGTCCCGGGCGATCATGACCGCGAGGGCCGGGTCAGCGCATTCGATCAGCCGGATCAGCCCGTGGTCGGACAAGCGGCTGGTCCGGCCGGCGAGGTCGGTGAGGAACTGGGTCACGGTCTGGGGCAGCTGGTGCTCCGCGCGGTGCAAGAACGTGGCCAGCTCGCCCAGCTGTCGGCCCGTGTCGATCGCAGCGAGGGCTTTGACTGTGGTCAGTGTCCACACGCGGTCGGCGCTGCGTTCGGCGAACGCGTCGAGCAGCATGGTGGTGGCGGGCATCAGCTTCCCCGCCACCACCACGTCGAGGTTGTTCAACACCTTCAACTCGATCCCGCCGCTGTGGCCCGCCGGCGCCGGGCCGGGCTGGTAGGTGGCGGTCAGACCCAACGCGTAGGAACCGAGCGGGGTCAGCCGCACCGCAAGCAGACCGTCGTAGCGCGACAGCGGACCCTGGAAGTAGTACTCCAGATAATCCGGCAAATCGCCCACGCGAGTGTGGTCGGGATCGGTGTAACCGGCGTCGAACAGCCCCAGCGTGCACGCGTACTCAAACAGGACGGCCAGGGTGTAACGGCCCTGCAGCACGGCCCAGCCGTGGTGCCCGTCGTAGCCGAGGCTGCCGTGTTCGGGGTCGTCGAGGTAGAGCTTCCAGACGTTGGTGCCCCGGGAGACCTCCGGGTCATAACCGCCCCGGCGCATCGCGGCGAACAACCCCTCGATGCTCACCCACTCACCAGCCGGGCAGCACTGGGCGAGCGCCCGGGCGACCTCACCGCGACGGGGCTTGACCGCGGTGAGCGCCCTGGCCTTGCGTTGGCCCTTGATGTTGTCGATTCGGCTGAACTCATCAATTAGCCCCGCCGCGATCCACCGCCGCCACAAATGCCGGATCGTCTCCGCAGCAGGCTTGCCCAAGGCCTTGTGCCCCCGGTCGGTGAGCACCATCTTGGCCCCGGCCAGCTCCGCGAGCCCGCCCGTCTGCAGCAGCAGCGGCCAGGCAAACGATGCCATCGCCTCGCCGGCGTAAAACTCACCCGCCGACAGAACCCGCTCGACCGCCGCCACGGTGGCCGCCGAGGGCCGCCGCGTTTTCTCACTGCACCGCAACCGCCCCGCCGCGCACAATTGCAGGACCGCGCCCAGATCAGCGATCGCGGCGTGCTCGCTACACCGGAGCACGACCTCATCATCGGCGATGTCGGTCACGGGGAAAGGCAGCACGCCGGATTCGGGCATGGCACAATCCTCCAGGCCTGGGATCGAGCCCACAGCCTGCCACGGCCCGCAACGGCTCACAGCAGGTGTCCGGCAGGGCAGGCACAACCCGGACCGAACTGTGCTCGCATCCAGGACACACACCCTGCTCCGAGCGGGACCGGGCACCGATGCCTACCCCGGCCCCTCGGGGCTAACGCCCTCGATCATCACGCCAGCCGGATGCGGCAACAGATCCGCAAGATCGCATGATGCTGATCATCGCCCCGGCACCGTGCAGACCCAGCAGACACGCCGAGCGCCCACCCGATCACGCAAAGTACACAAGTCCACTATCGCCGCGCTCAATAGTCGGCGACTATTGTCTCCCGGGTGACCGCTGCATCCGCCGGATCGCCGCAGCCGGGCCGGCCGCCGTTCGTGGACGCGACGCCGACGCAGATCCGTGACGCCCTGACACCGGAGGACGTCGCCGAGTTCGACCGCCAGTGGCGCGAGGTCATGAACCAGGCCACGGACCGACTAGACCTGTCCGAAGTACACGAGGTCCTGGAGTCGTGGCGGCGGATCGCCTGGCTAACCGTGGTGAGAGGCCCGCAGGGGTACCGGCAGACAATGGCCTCGGCCGAGCAGCGCCTACACACCGGTCAACGCGGCGCCGGCAGCGTGCCATGGCACCAGCTCAAAACGGGGCTCGGTCTGTCCGAGTGAACACCACGGCATGAGCTACGAGATCGACATCGATCTCCAGGCGCAGGATGACATCGCCGCGCTGCCAGCGATGGCATTGCCGGCGCTCGCCGAGGCGATGACCGTCTTGGAACTGACCCCGTGGAACGGCCGCCCGATCAACCCGGACAACCCCGACGGTGCCGTCCGGACGTTCGCCTTCGGCTCCGCCGGGATGCTGACCTATCTCGTGCTCGACGACGAGCAGCGCGTCGACGTACTGATCGTCGCCTGGGCGAGCTGACCGAACCGCACAGCGAGCACTGCTGGGCGGTGAAGATGGCCAGACTCTCGATGATGACGGTGCTTTAGAGGCGGGCCCCTGCTGCGACCACCACGCCCCCTGCGTTGCGTCGGGCCG
>JAODNG010000445.1 GCA_025465385.1 Pseudonocardiales bacterium | reverse complement strand
TCCAAGCGAATGCACCGCGAGAAGCACAAGCCCGCGAAGCGACAGCCGGGCCACGGGAAGCGCTCCCCCCAGCGCGCCCGGCCGGAGCAGCCCGACCTGATCGGAGATGTCGCGGTCGCCCTCGCCGACGACCATCCATTCGAGCTCATATCCCTGGTCAGTTCGCTGCTCGCGGCGCTGCAGCCCCGGCGAGTGGACCCCTTCGGGCAGCCGCCGGACCCCGACGTGCCGACCCTCGACGAGCTGGTGCGGACCTTCCTCGACGTCGATCTGGTCGAAACCTCCGCGCTGCTGGCGGTGATCGCCGAACTGGCCGGTGACGACATCATGCGGCGCCGGATCCGCCGCGAGATCGCCCAGCGGGCTCATGCTCTGCCCCGATGGCTCACCGACCTGGGCAGCACCACCGTCGATGGAGTCGTCGAGATGATCCACGTGCTCGGCGACGGCGACAACATCATGATCGAGTTGAACCTACCCGACGGTTCCGCGCTGTCGGTCGTGGTCTACATCGACCACAACATGGGCACGCTGGTCAAAGACGCCTTCGCCGTCCCAGAGCCGCTGGACGCGCTGATCCAGACCATGCGAGCAGTCGGCGACGACCAGGACACGACATGGACGGACCTCACCCCGGCCGACGCCCGCGCCCGGATCCGCGACGCGGTAGAGCAAGGCGCTATCACCTTCCCGCCCTTCGAGACCGACAGCTGGCCCGCCTGCCGCCCACTCGTCGAGTGGGCCATCGAGATGCTGCCCGCGGGTGGCACCGGCTACCAGCGTCCGCACTGGAATGCCGACGCGCTGCGTGAGCTCACCGAGCGCTTCCTCGGCTCCCCGTTCGGGGCTAATCTCGACGACGCTGACCACCGCGGGCTGCTGGAGTCGGTGCTGTGGTTCGGCACCGACCACGGACCGGGGGACCCGCTGCGTTGGAGCCCGGTGGCGGTGGAGATTCTGCTCATCGACTGGGTACCTCGAAAGATCATCGCCGATGCGGCGTACTTGTCCAAAGCTCCCGACCTACTGCGGGCCTTCATCCGGTTCTGCCACCACGAGCGGGGCATCCGGGCGGCACTCACCGCCGATACCCTCGCCGCGGTGGACAGATACGAGCCGGAGTACCAGCTGACGATTCGGTCAGCTCGGCCGCAGGGGCCAGCCGCACTGCTCGCCGCAATGGGCGCGTTTAATCCCGACGGCCCGTGGCCGCTCCTCGAAGCGGAACTACCGAGCTTTCCGGAGGCCATGCTCGATATCCTCCGCCGCGCCGTCGGCGGCGAAGAGTCACTGGACAATCTCGATACGGTGCCACTGCCCGACGAGCCCTTCCGCTGGGACCCGATCCCTGCCGACATTCACGATCGGGTGACCGAAGTGCTCCGGCTGGTCGATCGGTGCTGCGACGAGCTGCTCGACGTGGAGTACCGCACAGCCTGCCGCCGATATCTCGGCCGTGCAGCCGTCGCGGACCCTGAAATCTTTCGGCGCCGTAGCCGAGCTGACACCGCCGCGGCGGCGATCTGCTGGTGCATCGGGAAGGCCAACGACCTGTTCCCTGCTCAGATGCTGGTCAAAGACCTGATGGGTCACTTCGGAATCGGCCAGGGCAGCGTCTCGCAGCGCAGCGAGCCCCTACTGCGCGCGATCGGCGTCGATCCCCGTGACCAGTACGGGCGCATGCACCTGGGCTCACCGGATTATCTCACCTCAGGCCGCCGGGAACGAATCCGCGCTCTGCGCGATCAGTACCGTGCCCTGAACAGTTAGCCGCCTGCCATTGCGCCCACCACGAGAAACGGCTCGGTACCTGTCCCCACCGCCTCAGGCAGCGGGGCGTCCGGTAGCTCGTGGGATAGGTCCTGCTCGCAAGCGAAGAACCTCACGAATGCGCGTCGCTGGTGTGTGACGTGGTCGCGGATCGTTCCGCGCAGCATCGGGTAGCGGCTCTCCAGAGCGTCGAGAACCGCGCGCTGCGTCGCCTGACCTGCAACGTGTAGCTGTACCTCGCCTTCAAGGTGCGCAAGTGTCCGCAGATGTGCCGGGAGTCTGACGCGGATCATGGCAGGGTCTGAACTTCGACCGAGAGCACAGATGGCAGATCCCGGACGATAGGTGTCCAGCTGTCGCCAGCGTCGGCTGACGCATACACCTGCCCGCCGGTCGTTCCGAAGTAGATCCCGCAGGAATCGAGCGAGTCGACTGCCATCGCGTCGCGCAGCACGTTGACGTAGCAGTCATTCTGCGGCAGGCCTTTGGTCAGCGGCTCCCATTCGTGTCCGCCGATCCGGCTGCGGTAAACCCGCAGTTTTCCCTCTGGTGGGTAATGCTCCGAATCGCTTTTGATCGGCACGACGTAGACGGTGTCCGGCTCGTGGGCGTGCACAGCGATCGGGAACCCGAAGTCGGTCGGCAGATCCCCGCTGACCTCCTGCCACGACTCGCCAGCGTCGTCGCTGCGCATTACGTCCCAGTGCTTCTGCATGAACAGCACATCCGGACGCGACGGGTGCATTGCAAGCCGGTGCACGCAGTGGCCGACCTCAGCAACCGGGTCCGGAATCTGCTCGGAGTGCAGACCACGGTTGGTCGGGCGCCACGTCTTGCCTGCGTCGTCGGTCCGGAACACGCCCGCCGACGAAATGGCGACGAAGATCCGCCCGGGGTCGGTCGGATGCTGAATGATCGTGTGCAGGCACATCCCGCCGGCACCTGGTTGCCATGATGAGCCCGAGTCATGGTCGCGCAGTCCCGACAGCTCCTGCCAGGTCTGCCCGCCGTCGATCGAGCGAAACAGCGCGGCGTCTTCCACCCCGGCGTAGACGGTGTCCGGATCGGTCAGCGATGGTTCGAGATGCCAGACGCGGGCGAACTCCCAGGGGTGCGGCGTACCGTCATACCACTGGTGGGTGCCGGGGACGCCGTCGTAGGAGAACTGGTTACCCGCCGGCTGCCACGTCGTGCCGCCGTCGTCGGAGCGCTGGATCACCTGCCCGAACCAGCCACTGGACTGCGACGCATACAGCCGGTCTGAGTCCGCCGATGATCCCGTGACGTGGTAGATCTCCCAGCCCGCGAAGTGCGGACCGCTGACATCCCAGCGCTGTCGCTTCGCGTCCGACGTCAAGACGAACGCACCCTTGCGCGTCCCCACCAGCACCCGTACCCCGCTCATCCGCACTCCTTCCGATCGACCTTCCTGCACCATCGCCGTTATGACGATCGGCGGGGCCCCAACTCATCGCACGCACGACGAGCGCCGGGAGGAGGCGACGGCGAGTCTTATCGCTGCTGCTCGCTGCGTCTAGCGTGCTTGATGGTTGTCTGTCTATCTCTGGGCGATACCGAGGGCAAGGAAGTCGGCCGATTCGGTCTTACTGGGTACGCTGAGTCTTCCCGCTAGCACCCGCGGTTGCTGAGAGGCGGCGTAGGATCGGCGCCCGTGGCCATCCGTTCCGATACCGTTGGCAGCAGCGAGGTCCGGTCAGAGGACCTGGAGCAGTACCGTCGGGAACTCACCGGTTACTGCTACCGGATGCTCGGCTCCTTTTTCGAGGCCGAGGACGCCGTACAGGACACGATGGTCCGGGCCTGGCGGGGTGCCGGCGGCTTCGAGGGCCGGTCTGCCCTGCGGTCGTGGCTCTATCGCATCGCCACCAACGTGTGCCTCGACATGCTGCGGGGCCGCGATCGGCGGGCCCGGCCAATGGATCTGGGGCCGTCCTCGACGGCGGATTCAGCCCTCGGACCGGTGCTGCCCGAGCACGCGTGGTTGCAGCCAGTCCCGGATGCCCGGGTCCTGCCCGGCGACGGCGACCCGGCCGAGCTGGCGGTGGCGAAGGACACCATCCGCCTGGCGTTCGTCACCGCTCTCCAGCACCTTCCCGCCAAACAGCGAGCGGTGCTGATCCTGCGTGAGGTGCTTCGTTGGCAGGCAACCGAGGTAGCCGAGCTGCTCGAGACCAGCGTGGCATCGGTGAACAGCGCGCTGCAGCGAGCCCGGGGCACCCTCGCGGCACGCAACGTTGACCCCTCCCCCTCGCCAGTGGTCGACGCCGACCAGCGCGCGCTGCTCGCCCGGTACGTCGACGCCTTCGAACGCTACGACATCACCGCGCTGGTATCGCTACTGCACGACGACGCCGTCATGTCTATGCCGCCCTATGACTTCTGGCTGCGTGGACCGGTCGAGATGGGCCGGTGGTTCCTCGGCCAGGGCTGTGGGTGCCGTGGCTCGCTCCTGGTGCCGACTGCGGCCAGCGGCGGTCCCGCATTCGGCTCGTACCGCCCGGACGGCCACGGTGGCTTTCAGCCGTTCGCCCTCCAGGTCCTCGAAATTTCAGGCGACCGGATCGTCGGGCATCACAACTTCCTCGACACCGAGCTGTTCGCTGCCTTCGGCCTCCCCGCTCGATTGCCGGCCTAGCGCGGCTGTATCGGGGCCGAGTTCACCCAGGCCGACCAGGTCGAGCAGCTCACACAGCTCGGTGCAGGCAGCACGCAGCCGGATCGAGCAGCCGAGACGCCGGGCTGCGAGTTGTAACCGCGCCAGCTCGTTCACCACGGCAAGGTCAGCACGGTCCAGCCCGGCCAGCGGCCAGCTCGCCACCTCGACATCACCGCAGACGAGCACCACCAGCGCGCCGGAGTCTGCTCGCCGCACACCTCTTTGACGACGGCGGGCCGGAGAACTTATCGGCTGCACCGATGAGTTCTGTGTCGCTGCGCGATCGTACTCAGCGAGAGCCAAACCTGAAGCAATCGAACAGGAGAGCGAGATGAGTCTTCCACGGGTCGTATCCCGCGACGAGTGGCTGGTTGCCCGCAAGGAGCTGCTGGCGCAGGAGAAGGCGATGACCCGGGCGCGTGACGCGCTCAATACCAAGCGGCGCGAGCTGCCCATGGTCAGGATCGAGAAGGACTATCTGTTCGAGGGCCCCGATGGCAAGGCCAGCCTGCTCGATCTGTTCGACGACCGCCGCCAGCTCATCGTCAGCCACTTCATGTTCTCTCCCGATTGGGACGAGGGTTGCTCGAGCTGCTCGGCTGGCGCCGACGAGAACTCCGATGGCCTCCTCGCGCACCTGCACAGCCGCGACACCACGCTGGTCTACGTCTCCCGGGCGCCGCTGGCCAAGATCGAGGCGTACAAGGCGCGCAAGGGTTGGACCTTCCCCTGGTACTCCTCTTACCGCAGCGACTTCAACTACGACTTCCACGTCACGCTCGACGAGTCCGTCGCGCCGATCGAGTACAACTACCGGACCAAAGCCGAGCACGAGCAGGCGGGCACGTCCTACTACATCGAGAGCGAGCAGCCCATTGAGGGACCAGGCATGAGCTGCTTCCTACGTGACGGCGACAACGTCTTTCACACCTACTCCCTCTACGCCCGCGGCGCCGAGATGCTCGGCGGCTCGTACTACTTCCTTGACCTGACCGCGCTTGGCCGGCAGGAGGAATGGGAAGAGCCGAAGGGCCGAGCGATCAGCACCCGCGGTGCGATTCCAGACTTTTCCGCGTGAGTGTTGTCCCACCAGCCGCCGGTGGAGCCAGGTGGCGTTTAGAGCGGCCATCTGTACGTGACGGCTAGTGGTGTCCAGCCCAGCACCGAGTCAACGGCGATGGCCACGAACAGCAGCGTCAGGTAGGTGTTGGACAGGTGGAAAAGCCGCATGGGTTTGACCGCCACACCGCGCCGCACCGCGGCGTGTAGGCGGTGCGCCATAGCCACGAACCAACCCCCGGCGAGCACCGCTACCACGGCATAGACCCAGCTGGTGGCCCCCACCAGCAGCAGGCTCCACGCCACCATCAGCCAGCTGAACCGTACGATCTGGCGCGTCACATAGACCGGAGAAGCGACCGCAGGCAGCATCGGCACGCCGACCCGTTGGTAATCCTCACGAAACCTCATCGCCAGCGCCCAGGTGTGCGGCGGAGTCCAGAAAAAAATCACTCCGAACATCACCCAGGCCGGCCAAGCCACCGTGCCGGTGACGGCCGACCAGCCGATCACTACCGGCATGCACCCGGCGGCGCCTCCCCAAATGATGTTCTGTGCCGTGCGCCGCTTGAGCAGCAATGTGTAGACGAAGACGTAGAATAGAATCGTCGCTACCGCCAACGCCGCGGAGAGCAGGTTGGTAGTCGCCCACAACCAGCCGAAAGCGGCCATCCCCAAAGCGATACCGAAAATCAGCGCATGGCGGACGGGGATCTGGTGAGTGACTAGTGGCCGAGCTCGGGTGCGCTGCATTTCAGCGTCGATATCAGCATCGGCGACGCAGTTCAGCGCATTAGCGCTCCCTGCAGCCATACTGCCGCCCACCAGAGTCGCCAGGACCAGCCACAACGACGGAACTCCACGGGCTGCCAGCAACATCGCAGGTATGGTGGTGACCAGCAGAAGCTCGATCACTCGCGGCTTGGTCAAGGCTAGGTAGCTGCGCAGCACGCCGCCGACTTGCCCCGTTCGCGGTGTTACCGGAGCCTGGACGCTGCTGCTCACCGCGCTCCCGCAAGCAGTAATCGACAGGGCCGAGGTGCTCGACTCACCGTCGCCCTCCTGATGACAAGTCTCGGACAGCGGCAGGACTGAGCGGCGGCCCGGGCGGGTAAATACTTTACTCAGAAATAGTAGTCGCGTGGCGTGTGTCACGCCCGGTCGGGGCACCCGGTCGATGCGTCCACTCTGGCCTCCACCTGGCTAGGCTGGATCGCAGAGATCGGCCCGGCAGGCATCCGCGCGCCGGGCCGCCGGACCGAGAAGTCAGGAGCATGAGCGTGTCCGTCACCGACGATCTGACCCAGCTCACCACCCCCCGGGTGCCCGACGACTGGACCGATCTAGACACCCGGGCAGTGGACACCATCCGGGTTCTCGCCGCCGACGCTGTGCAACGCGTGGGCAATGGTCACCCGGGTACCGCGATGAGCCTCGCCCCCCTGGCATACACGCTGTTCCAGCGGGTGTTGCGGCACGATCCCACCGATCCGGCCTGGACCGGCCGCGACCGGTTCGTGCTCTCCGCAGGGCACTCCAGCCTGACCTTGTATCTGCAGCTGTTCCTGTCCGGTTACGGGCTGGAACTGGAAGACATCGAGCAGCTGCGCACCTGGGGCTCCAAGACCCCCGGACATCCGGAGTACGGGCACACCGTGGGCGTGGAGATCACCACCGGGCCACTGGGGCAGGGGCTGGCCGCCGCGGTCGGGATGGCCATGGCGGCTCGCCGGGAACGCGGCCTGTTCGATCCCGACGCCGCGCCGGGTGAGAGCACCTTCGACCACTACATCTACGTCATCGCCTCGGACGGTGACATCCAGGAGGGCGTCACCTCCGAGGCTTCGTCGCTGGCCGGCACCCAGGAACTGGGCAACCTCATGGTGTTCTACGACGACAACGAGATTTCCATTGAGGATGACACCGCGATTGCACTGTCGGAGAACACCGCCGCTCGCTACGAGGCTTATGGCTGGCACGTGCAGACCGTCGAGGGCGGTGAGGACGTCGTCGGCATCCTCGACGCGATCGAGGCCGCCAAGGCAGAGACCGGCCGGCCTTCGATGATCGTGCTGCGCACCGTCATCGCCTACCCGGCGCCGAACAAGATGAACACCGGTGCCGCGCACGGTTCAGCGCTGGGCGCTGACGAGGTGGCCGCGGTGAAACAGGCTCTGGGTTTCGACCCGCAGCAATCTTTCATCGTGGAGCCGGAAGTGCTTGAACACGCCCGGCAGGTGGTGGCCCGCGGTCAGGCCGCGCACGCGCGGTGGCAGAGCTCCTTCGACAAATGGCGGCAGGCCAACCCGTCCGGCGCCGCGCTGTTCGATCGCCTCATCAATCGGCAGTTACCGGCGGGTTGGGCGGAGAAGCTACCCACTTGGCAGCCCGACAAGAAGGGCATAGCGACCCGTAAGGCCTCCGGGGAAGTGCTCAGTGCGATCGGCGAGGTGCTGCCGGAGTTGTGGGGTGGCTCCGCGGACCTCGGGGAGAGCAACCTCACCACGATCAAGGGCGCCGACTCGTTCGGGCCGGAAAAGATTTCCACGAAGATGTGGAAAGCGCAGCCCTATGGCCGCACCCTGCATTTCGGGGTACGCGAGCATGCCATGGGCGCCATCCTTAACGGGATCGTGCTGCACGGGCCGACCCGGCCCTACGGCGGCACGTTCCTGATTTTCAGCGACTACATGCGTCCGGCGGTGCGGCTGGCCGCGTTGATGGCGGCGCCGACCATCTACGTCTGGACCCACGACTCGATCGGCCTGGGTGAGGACGGGCCCACCCATCAACCAGTCGAGCAGCTCGCGTCGCTGCGGGCCATCCCAGGGCTGGACGTGGTCCGACCCGCTGATGCCAACGAGACCGCGGCGGCCTGGGAGGCTCTGCTGGAAAAGGGCACCCGGCCTACCGGGTTGGCCCTGACCCGGCAGGCTGTGCCCGTGCTGGAAGGCACCGACGCTGCCGGCGTCGCGCGCGGTGGCTACGTGCTCGCCGACACCGCGACCGAGCTCGGCGGCGGCCTGCCCGACGTGTTGCTGATCGCCACCGGCTCCGAAGTCCAGTACGCCGTCGCAGCCCAGCAGACGCTGGCCGCCGAGGGGATCAGTGTCCGGGTGGTGTCGATGCCGTGCGTTGAGTGGTTCGACGAGCAAGGCCAGGCCTACGGCGACCAGATACTCCCCCCGGCGGTGAAGGCTCGGGTGGCCGTCGAGGCCGGCATCGCAATGCCGTGGCATCGCTTCGTGGGCGATCACGGCGAGGTGATCTCGCTGGAGCATTTCGGTGCTTCCGCCGACTGGCAGACCCTCTACCGCGAGTTCGGCTTTACCGGCGAGGCGGTAGCCAACGCGGCCCGGCGCAGTCTGGACCGGGCCAAGAGCATCAAGCACTGACCTCTACGGGCGGGAGGACCCCTCGTGAGCAGCACCGATACCCTGAAGGCCCTGTCCGAGGCCGGCGTGTCGATCTGGCTGGATGACCTGTCCCGGCAGCGGATCAACTCGGGCAACCTGGCCACTCTGATCAGGGAGTGGTACGTGGTCGGGGTGACCAGCAACCCGACGATTTTCGCCCATGCGGTGGTCCACGCTGAGGATTACGCGGAACAGGTCAAGCAGCTGGCCGCCCGCGGCGCCTCGGTCGACGAAGCCGTGCGCGAGATCACCGTCGCCGACGTGCAGCAGGCCTGCGACGTGTTCAGCGGCACCTGGGAAGTCACCGGTGGCGTGGACGGCAGGGTGTCGCTGGAGGTGAGCCCGCAGCTGGCGCACGACACTGATGCCACCCTCGCCCAGGCAGGCGAGTTGTGGAAGCTGGTCGATCGACCCAATGTGATGATCAAGATACCGGCGACGGTGGAGGGTCTACCGGCCATTACCGGTGCGCTGGCCGACGGGATCAGCGTCAACGTCACGTTGGTTTTCTCCGTAGCGCGCCACCGCGAGGTGATGGCGGCCTTCTTCACCGGCCTGGAGCAGGCCAGCGCGAACGGATACGACGTGGCCAGGATCGCCTCCGTCGCATCGTTCTTCGTCTCCCGGGTCGACACCGAGGTGGACAAGCGCCTGGAGGCGATCGGCACCGAGAAGGCTCTTGCGCTGCGCGGGCAGGCCGCCGTCGCCAACGCGCGGCTGGCCTACGCGGCATACCAGCAGGAATTTGGCACGCAGCGCTGGGCCCAGCTGAAGCAGGCTGGGGCACGGCCCCAGCGGCCGCTGTGGGCTTCCACCGGGGTGAAGAACCCCGCCTACCCGGACACCAAGTACGTCACCGAACTGATCGCTCCAGGAGTAGTCAACACAATGCCGGAAAACACCCTGCTCGCTCTGGCCGACCACGGCACGGTGCCCGGCGACCAGGTGTCGGGCACCGCCGAGGCGGCCCAGCGCACCTTCGATGAGTTGGCCGAGGTCGGGATCGATCTCGATGACGTGTTTGATGTGCTCGAGCGCGAGGGCGTGGAGAAGTTCATCGCCTCCTGGACCGAGCTCGGCGAGACAGTGGCCGGCCAGCTGGCTAAAGTCGCACCGAACTCAGGGAACTGACCGCGGATGTCTGCCCTTCCCTCGGTGCCGCGCCTCACCGTCGAAATCCGCTCCTCCAGCGTGGTAGCGGCGGCGGAATTCCTCGTCGAGAGGCTTGTCGACGAGCGGGTAGCGTCCTCGCTAGCCAACGAGGATCCCACGCTGTGGGGTCCTCGGGCGCAGGAGGAGGCTGCCCGGCGGCTCGCCTGGGTGGCCCTTCCGCTCACCTCCCGACCGCTGCTTGCCACCATCGATGCGCTGTGGTCGCAGCTGTACGCCGATGGGATCGACCGGGTTGTGCTGGCAGGGATGGGCGGCTCCTCGCTGGCCCCCGAGG
This sequence comes from Pseudonocardiales bacterium, assembly GCA_025465385.1. Lineage (GTDB taxonomy): Bacteria > Actinomycetota > Actinomycetes > Mycobacteriales > Pseudonocardiaceae. The sequence goes on along the minus strand of JAODNG010000445.1, from coordinate 5,811 downwards.
TGATCTGTGCCACTTCCGGGGTGCCGCTGACCGTGCTGGATACCACCGACCCCGGTGAGGTGGCCGATGCGCTGGCCGGTGACCTGGAGCGCACGGTGCTCGTGGTGTCGTCGAAGTCGGGGACAACTGTGGAGACCGACTGCCATCGGCGGATATTCACAGCCGCGTTCGCGGCGGCCGGGCTGGACCCCGCGGCGCACCTGGTGGCAGTGACCGACCCGGGGTCGTCTCTGGAGCGGATCGCGGAGGAACAAGGTTACCGGGCGGTGATCACCGCTGAGCCGAATGTGGGCGGCCGCTACTCCGCGCTGACCGCGTTCGGCTTGGTCCCGTCCGGACTCGCCAGGGCGAATATCGCAGATCTCATCGATGACGCGGAACTGCAGTCGCCGTTGCTGGCGGCCGATGACCCGGCGAACCCAGCACTGCGACTCGCGGCCGCGCTGGCGGTCGGGCATGCCGCCGGTGCCGAGAAGGTTGTGCTCGCCGACACTGGCTCCGGGATCGTCGGCTTCGGCGACTGGGCCGAGCAGCTCATCGCCGAGTCCACCGGCAAGGACGGCACCGGCCTGCTGCCGGTGGTGGTGCGTAATCCCGCCGCACCGGGCTTCGCCGACGCCGGACCGGACGCCACGCTCGTCGCGATCGGTCCGGAGTCGGGCGACGCCCCCGATGAGAGCAGTGCGGCGGCAGCGGTGACCGTCAGCGGCACCCTCGGTGGGCAGTTTCTGCTCTGGGAGTACGCCATCGCGGTGGTCGGCCGGCTACTGGGGATCAACCCGTTCGACCAGCCCGACGTGGAAGCCGCGAAGGCCGCGGCCCGGGCGCAACTCGACGCTCTGCACAAGTCCGCTGCCAGACCGGCGCCTGCGTTCGTCGAAGGTGATGTCGCGGTATACCCCGTCGGGGACTGGTTGCCCGACGGCGTCACCACTCTCAGCGACGCGCTGCAGGCGCTGATCACCGCTACCCCGGCTCGAGGTTATCTCGCGGTGCAGGCATATCTGGATCGCATCGCCGACGCGTCGGCTGCGGTGCTTCGGACCGAACTTGCCCGCCGCAGCAAACTGCAGACCACCTTTGGGTGGGGTCCCCGGTACCTACACTCGACCGGTCAGTACCACAAGGGCGGCCACCAAAACGGGTCCTTCCTGCAGCTGACCGGTGCCGTCGTCACGGACATTCCAGTGCCGGGCACCGACTTCACCCTGGGTGAGCTGCAGCAGGCCCAAGCCGCGGGCGACGCTGACGTGCTGGCTGCGCACGGCCGGCCAGTGCTGCGGGTTCATCTACTCGACCGAGCGGCCGGACTGGTCGCACTGGCGCACGCGCTGCAGGAGCTATAGGTGACCGCCGACGTATTTGTTCCCGCGGAGGCCGCATTGTGACCGCAGCAAGCAGCAGGACCCCGACCGGTTGGGTCAATCCACTGCTGGACAGCAGGGACAAGCGACTACCCCGGATCGCTGGCCCGTGCGGTGTCGTCATCTTCGGCGTGACCGGGGACCTGTCTCGCAAGAAACTGATGCCGGCGATTTATGACCTGGCCAATCGGGGGTTGCTGCCGCCCGGTTTCGCGTTGGTCGGGTTCTCGCGCCGGGATTGGGCCGATGAGAACTTCGCTGAGCTGGTCCACGACGCGGTCCGGAAATACGCCCGCACCCCGTTCCGGGAGGACGTTTGGGCCCGACTATCTGAGGGGGTTCGGTTCGTTCCCGGCAGCTTCGACGACGACGCCTCCTTCGACGACCTCGCGTCGGTGATCGCAGAGCTCGATCAGGAACGGGGTACCGGCGGCAATCACGCCTTCTATCTGGCCATCCCGCCCGCGACGTTCCCGGTGGTTCTCAAGCAACTGGCCCGTACCGGGTTGGCGGCGCGCAACGATGATCAGTGGCGCCGGGTGGTCATCGAGAAGCCGTTCGGACATGACCTGCACAGCGCCCGTGAACTCAACGAGATCGTTAACGACGTCTTCCCCGAGGAGTCGGTGTTCCGCATCGATCACTACCTCGGAAAGGAGACCGTCCAGAACATTCTCGCGCTGCGCTTCGCCAATCAACTCTACGAACCGATCTGGAACAGCAACTACGTAGACCACGTGCAGATAACGATGGCCGAGGACATCGGGTTGGCCGGCCGCGCCGGCTACTACGACGGCATCGGGGCGGCACGGGACGTGATCCAGAACCACCTGCTCCAGTTGCTCGCGCTCACTGCGATGGAGGAACCGCTGTCCTTCTCGCCGGGATCGCTGCGCGGCGAGAAGATCAAAGTGCTGTCCGCTGTCAAGCTCGCGGAACCGCTGGACGAGACCACCGCACGCGGCCAGTACACCGCCGGCTGGCAGGGCGGCACCAAGGTCGTCGGGGTACTCGAGGAGAAGGGTTTCCACCCGGACTCCACAACCGAGACCTTCGCCGCGATCACGCTGCACGTAGACACCCGGCGATGGGCTGGCGTGCCGTTCTTCCTGCGCACCGGCAAGCGGCTGGGACGACGGGTCACCGAGATCGCGGTGGTCTTCAAGCGAGCTCCGCACCTGCCTTTCGAGGCAACTATGACGGAAGAACTCGGACAAAACGCCCTGGTAATCCGGATCCAGCCGGACGAGGGCGTCACTATCCGGTTCGGTTCCAAGGTGCCGGGCACCGCGATGGAGGTCCGGGACGTCACCATGGATTTCCGTTACGGCACGGCGTTCACCGAGTCCTCGCCGGAGGCATATGAGCGCCTGCTGCTGGACGTCCTGCTCGGTGAGCCGTCGCTGTTCCCGGTCAACGCCGAAGTCGAGCTGTCCTGGGCGATCCTCGATCCAGTGCTGGAACACTGGGCGAAGCACGGCCGGCCCGAGCCGTACCCGGCAGGCACCTGGGGGCCACCGTCGGCGGATCGGATGATCGCTGCGGCCGGACGTAAGTGGAGGCGGCCGTGATCGTCGATCTGCCTTCCACGACCACGGCGGCGGTGAACCACGCCCTGATCGACATCCGGGAGCGTGGCGGCGCCGTAGCGCTGGGCCGGGTGCTCACCTTGGTAATCGTCACCGATGACTCCGCGGAGGTGGAGCGATCGATCGACGCTGCCAACGAGGCGAGCAAGGAGCACCCCTGCCGGGTGGTCGTGCTGGCCCGGGGCCTCAAGCGGGCCGGGATCCGGTTGGACGCGCAGATCCGGGTTGGTGGTGACGCCGGCGCGTCCGAAGTGCTCGTACTGCGCCTGTACGGACCGCTGGCCGACCACGGCGACAGCGTGCTGGTACCGCTGCTGCTACCGGACTGTCCGGTCGTCGCGTGGTGGCCAGGAGCGGCTCCTGCCATCCCCGCGGGGGATCCCATCGGGCAGCTGGCGCAGCGCCGGATCACCGACACCGCCGCGGCCTCCCAGCCGATCAAGGCACTAGAGAGCCGCCGCACCTCCTACGCCGAAGGGGACACCGACCTGGCGTGGACCCGAATCACCCCGTGGCGAGCACTGCTTGCGGCGGCCCTAGATCTGCCGCCGCATGAGGATGTCGAGACCGCCACCATCACCGGTGCGGTCGACAACCCCTCCGCTGATCTGCTCGCTGGTTGGCTGCGCTCCCGGCTGCATGTCCCGGTACGGCGCCGGACCAGTCCTCCTGGCGGCGGGATCAGTGCAGTTGTCCTGGAGCGTCGTTCCGGCAAGGTCGAATTGGTCCGGCCAGACGGGAAGGTGGGCACCTTGCGCCAGCCGGGCCAACCGGAGCGCCGGGTCCCGTTGAGACGACGTCCGGTGCGCGACTGTCTCGCCGAAGAGCTGCGCAGACTCGACCCTGACGAGATCTACCACGACGCGTTGCAGGCGCTGACCGAGGTAGACGGCCGCAACGGCCGACGTGCCAGCCCGACGAAGGGCCTCCAAAGGGGTGAGACCCGAGACGTCCAGAGCCGGGCTGATCAGTGAGCCGCCCCGACGTCGTGGTGCACGCCACCGCGGAGGTCCTCGCCGCGGCCACCGCTGCCCGGCTGGTGGCCCGGATCGTAGACATCCAGACTGCCTCGGGGTCCGCGTCTCTGGTACTGACCGGGGGACGGATCGGCACCGCGGTGCTCCGTGAGCTGGCGAACACCCAGGCAGCTACGGCGGTGGACTGGCGACGATTGAATATCTACTGGGGCGACGAGCGCTTCCTCCCCAGTGGGCATCCGGAGCGCAACGAGACCCAGGCGCGCCAAGCGCTGCTCGACAAAGTGGGGGTAGATCCTTCCCGGGTCTATCCGATGGGGGCCTCCGACGGGCCCTGGGGGGACGACCCGGACGCTGCCGCCCACACCTACGAGGACCTGCTGTTGAGCCGACGGGGGCCGGAGGATCGCGGCCCGGCGCCGTCGTTCGATATCTGCTGTCTCGGCATCGGCGAAGACGGCCACGTCGCCTCGGTGTTCCCCGGCTCACCCGCGGTATACGAAACCGAGCGCGCGGTGACCGGGGTACGGGGCAGCCCGAAACCGCCCCCCACCCGAATCACCATGACGCTGCCCGCTATCCGATGCGCCGCAGAGGTGTGGTTGATCGCCTCGGGAACGGAGAAAGCCGCCGCGGTGACGATGGCGCTAGGCGGAGCAGGAGAGGTGCAGATGCCTGCGGCGGGAGCGACGGGTCGTCGCCGCACGCTGTGGCTCCTGGACCGGGCCGCAGCCGCCAAACTCCCCACGGAGCTACTCGGCCGCTGACTGCTTTTCGGGAAGTTCGGTGGACCGATCACCGCGCCTGGTAGGCCGTGAGACGTAAAACAAATCATCACGATGCATGAAGACGTGAGGTCCCCGGAAAGGTAAGTCTGGGAGTAAATGAGCAGCGCGTACGTGCGGCGACGCGCGTGACTACGAAGGGTGATGACATGAGCAGCTCAGTCGATACCCAGACTGCCCAGCCAGGGAGGCACAGACTAACCAGCGGAGGCGTGAGCGACGAAATCCCGCCCACTACAATTGTCGAAGAAACGGTTACTCCCCCCTATTCGCATAATAACTCCCGCTTATCCCATCTGTACGGTCAGTGTCGGGATGCCTGCGCAGACCCCGCAGGTCTTCGTATCATCGCCACGTCCGCGCTGGTCGTCGGACTGATGCTTTCTAGCGCCCCTGCAGCTCTCGCCCAGGTCAGGCAGCTGCTCGCCACCGCCCCGACGACGTTGACCTTGGACGATCCCCCCACCCGCGATGCGCCCATCCGAGACGATCCCACCTTGAGCACCGGCGACCCAGATCTCAATATTAATACGCAGCACCGCTCAAGTATCCGCTCTGCGATGGCGTTGATCCGATGGAATGGAACGCGTCAAGCTCTCAGGTGCGCCTACGGCCTGCTTTTCGCGGGGAACACACGCAACTGCACACGAGAACCCATCGTCCTGGCGAGTGGCCACCGCGCGCTGTTAGCTTAATTGGCGTGGTTTTGGCGGGGCACCTAACGTACCGGGCTCACTGCGCTGCTGCAGCGCAGTGAGCCTGGTTCGTCAGGGCTCGCGGGATTCCTTGAGCCTGGCCAGCGCCTCTGCGAGGATGGCCTCACCATCGGCATCGGAGCGGCGCTCCTTCACGTAGGCAAGGTGCGTCTTGTACGGCTCATTGCGCGGTGCATTGGGCGGCCGCTGCTCGTTGCGCCCAGCTGGAAAACCACACCGTGGGCAGTCCCACACGTCCGGCTCCTCAGCCTCGGCCGCGAACGAAACGCGAGACTCATGCCCATTGGCGCACCAGTAGGACACCCGGTTTCGGGGAGCAGTCTCGCCCCGCTCGGACTCGCCCATCGGACCTGCACCGACCCGCGTACCGCGGATCGCGT
>JAODNG010000405.1 GCA_025465385.1 Pseudonocardiales bacterium | reverse complement strand
TCGTCGAGGTAACACACCCCAGCGTGCTCCCCGACTGGCACACCACGGTGCCAGCCAGGAGTGAAGGCGCGTAACCCGAGGCCAACGGCCGACGTCGGGATCCCGACGCAGCGGGCCAACGCCGCCGCGGCCAACGCGTTGGCAAGGTTGTGCTGCCCGGTGGGCCGGACGTCGGTGATCTGGGCCAGCACGGTGCCGCTACCAGCGTCGCCGAAAGCCCGGTCCACCAGTTGGTCACCGATGACGCCCAGCTGACCGGCTGCCGGCTCACGGCTGGTGAACTCGACCCCGCCGTGCCCGCCAGCCAACCGCGTTGACCACTCATCGTCGGCGTTGACCACCGCGGTGGTGGCCCGGGCGTACACGCTGCCCTTGGCCGCGGCATACCCCGCCAGACCGCCGTGCCAGTCCAGGTGGTCAGCGGAGACGTTGAGCACCGTGGCGGCCCGCGGGTTCAGCTCGGGCGACCAGTGCAACTGGAAGGACGACAGCTCCACGGCGAGCACCCGGTGACCGGCGCGCACCGCGTCCAGTACCGGGAACCCGACGTTCCCACACGCGACTGCGTCGACGCCGCCGGCGCGCAGGATCGATTCGAGCATCCCCACCGTGGTGGTCTTGCCGTTGGTGCCGGTGATCACCAGCCAGTCGGCTGGCTCCGACCGCGCACAGTCGATCCAGTGGGCCAGCGTCACGTCCCCGATCACCGGCACCCCGGCGCGTTGTGCGGCCACCATCAGCGGAGCATCCGGCCGGAAACCGGGGCTGGTGACCACCAGGTCGGTACCCGGCGGCGGCGCGGCCAATCCGGCGAGGCGGCGTCCGGGATCGTCAACTCCTGGGATATCAGCCAGCGCCTGGAGCTGGGTCGGCGACGAATCCGTGACCGTGACCTCAGCGCCCAGCTCCGCCAGTACCCGGGCGGCCGAAGCGCCCGTGATCCGGGCCCCGGCGACGAGCACCCGGGCCCCGGCGAGGTCTGCAACGCAGCGCACCTTCATCCCCCAGCCGCAGTCAACCATTCGCTATAGAACACCCCGGCACCCAGCGCGCAGCAAATGGCCGCGAGGAGCCAGAACCGGATGATCACAGTGGTCTCGGGCCATCCTGCGAGCTCGAAATGGTGGTGAAACGGAGCCATCCGGAACGGCCGGCGCCGAGTAGTCCGAAAGACCGCCACCTGGATCACTACCGACATCGCCTCGACGACGAACAGCCCACCGATCACGACGAGTAGCAGTTCGGTTCGAGTGACCACGGACAGGCCGGCCAGCAGCCCACCGATGGCCAACGATCCGGTATCGCCCATGAAGATCTTCGCCGGGGGCGCGTTCCACCACAGAAACCCGATGCATCCACCGACCGCGGCGGCGGCCACTACGGCCACGTCGAGCGGGTCGCGGACGGTGTAGCAGCCGGGGACCGCCTGGAGGGTGCAGTCCTGGGTGTACTGCCAGAACGAGACGATCACATAGGTCACCAGCACCATCGCCGCCGCACCCGCTGCCAGACCGTCCAAGCCATCAGCCAGGTTCACCGCGTTCGACCACGCGGACACAAGCAGGTAGCTGAAGACCACGAATCCGACGACGCCGAAGGACACCACGGCGACATCTCGCACGAAGGACAGGTGAATCGACGCTGGGGAGATGCCATCGCTGTCCCGGAAACCCATCGCCAGGATGCCGAACAACACCGCCGCGACCAGTTGCCCGACGAGCTTGGCGGTCTTATTCAGGCCCAGGTTGCGCTGCCGACGGACCTTGATCAGGTCGTCCAGGAAGCCGACCACTCCCAGCACCGTGGTGAGCAGCAGCACGAGCAGGGCCGACGCGGTGGTGCCATGCCGGGTGACGGTGAGGTGCGCGACCAGATAACCGGTCCACATCGCCAGCAGGATGGCCACTCCGCCCATGGTGGGAGTGCCCCGTTTGCTCTGGTGAGAGTGCGGTCCCTCCTGCCGGATCTCCTGACCGAAGCCCTGGCGGGTGAACAGCCGGATGAGATATGGCGTGAAGAGGATGGAAGCGAGCAGCGCGATCCCGGAGGCGACCAGAATGGTGCTCACCGGTTGCTCCCCTCGGCGTCGAGCAGACCGTCTGCGATCCGTTCCAGCCCTACCGTCCGGGATGCCTTGATCAGCACCACGTCCCCGGGGGCGAGCTCGCCGTGCAAAAGCTCCAGCGCGGCAGCCGCATCAGCCACCAGCGTCGGAGCCGACCGGCCAGTCGGTGAGGCCGGCGCCGAAGAACATAGTGACCGGGCCTGCTCCCCCACCACGACGATCCGGTTGACGCCGAGGGTCACCGCGAGCGCACCAATCGTCCGGTACGCCTGCGCCGTGGCCTCGCCGAGCTCGGCCAGCGGACCGAGCACCGCCCAGCTGCGTCGCTCGGTGCCGGCCATCGCCACCAGCGCCCGCAACGCCGCCGCCACCGACTCGGGGTTGGCGTTGTAGGCATCGTTGACCACGGTCACCCCGTCGCGGCGGTCGGTGACCTCCATCCGCCAGCGCGACGCCGGTCGGTAGCACCGCAGTACCGCGGCGATACCCGCCGGGGTGGCACCCAGCTCGACAGCCACCGCAGCCGCGGCCAGGGCATTGGACACTTGATGCTCGCCTGGCACCGTGAGCCCAACCCTGGCCTCCCCGACCGGCGTGATGAGGCGGAACGAGAAGCAACCGCGACCGTCGGGGACGAGTTCGGTGGCGCGCACCTGGGCCGACGGCGACTGCCCGAAGCGCACCACTCGGGCCGCGGTACGCCGGTCCATCGCGGCCACCACCGGGTCGTCGGCGTTGAGCACCGCGAGCCCAGCCGCCGGCAACGCCTCGACCAGCTCGCCCTTGGCGGTGGCTACCGCGTCCCGGGAACCGAACTCGCCAAGGTGCGCTGAGCCGACGTTAAGCACCACCCCGATCGAGGGTGGGGCCACCTGGCACAGCGCGGCGATCTGGCCGCAGGCTCGCGCGGAGAGTTCCAGGACCAGGTGCCGGGTGGTGGCGTCGGCGCGCAGCGCGGTCCAGGGATGGCCGATCTCGTTGTTGAACGACCCGGGTGGCGCGACGGTGGGCCCCAGCGGAGCCAACAGCGCGGCCACCATGTCCTTGGTGGAGGTCTTGCCCGACGAGCCGGTCAAGCCCACCACGCGCAGGCCGGTCTGGCTCAGGGTGTGCACTACGGTCCGCGCCAGCGTGGACAATGCGACCAGCACCGCCGCGCCCGCGCCGTCGGTGTCCGCCGCCAGCGCGTACGACGTCGAACGTGCGCCGACCGGCAGCCGGGGTACAAGCACCGAGGGGACACCCACCGGCCGCCCGGCGAGTACGCCGACGGCGCCCGCGGCCATGGCGGCGGCGGCGAAGTCGTGCCCGTCGACCCTCTCGCCCGGCACTGCGACGAACAACCCACCCGGCCCGACCTGGCGGGAGTCGAACTCGACCCCGCCGCTGACCGCCTCGGTGCCCGTGGCGCCGTGCAGCACACCGCCTACCGCACTAGCCACCTCGGCCATCGTCATCTCGATCATGGCTTCATCCCGAGCGCCCATCGAGCAGGGCGGCGAGCACGTCGGCGTCGACGAAGGGTCGCTTGACGCCGTGCACCTCTTGCCCGCTCTCATGGCCCTTGCCCGCGACGACCACAGCATCCCCTGGGCGGGCTCGCTTGACGGCATAGGCGATTGCCTCTGCCCGGTCACCGATCTCTACGACCTCGGCCGGACCGACCGCGGCCCCGGTGAGCATCGACGCCCGGATCGCGGCCGGATCCTCGGTGCGGGGATTGTCGTCGGTGACCACCAGCAGGTCGGCCCGGCGGGCCGCATGCGCACCCATCAGCGGCCGCTTGGTCGTGTCGCGATCCCCACCGCAGCCCAGTACTACCAGCAGCCGCCCGGGGACCTGGGCTCGCACCGCGTCGAGCAGTGCGGCCACCGCGCCAGGCTTGTGGGCATAGTCGACCAGGGCGAGGAAACCCTGACCGCGGTCCACGCGCTGCATCCGGCCGGGCACCGTGGCGGTGGCGATCCCGCGGGCTAGCAGCGCCGGATCGGCGCCCGCGGTGTGCCCGACGGCCAGGGCGAGCAGCGCGTTGGCCACATTGAACCCACCGGGCAACGGCACCGCCAAGCGCTGGTCGAACCCGTCCGGTCCCAGCGCCCGGAACTCCTGGGTTCCAGAATGCTCAGCAGTGATGTCGGTGGCGTGCCACGTCGCGTCGCCGGTCAGGGAGACCGTCGTGGTGTTCCCGGTGACCAGCCGCTGCCCCCAGACATCGTCGATGCATACCACCTCGGCACTGGCCCGCCCGTCGAACAGCATCGCCTTGGCGGCGAAGTAGTCCTCCAGATCGGTGTGGAAGTCGAGGTGGTCCTGGGACAGGTTGGTGAACGCGGCAACAGCGAAAGCGGTACCACTCACCCGCCCCAGCGCCAGCGCGTGGCTGGATACCTCGATGGGCACGTGGGTGACGCCGCGTTCGACCATCAGGGCCAGCAGAGCCTGTAGCTGTGGAGCCTCCGGCGTGGTGAAGGTACTGGGCAGCAGCGCCTCGCCGATCCGCGCGGCCACGGTGCCGAGCAGGCCGGTGTGCGCGCCCGCCGCACGTAATCCGGCCTCGAGAAGATATGCCGTGGTGGTTTTGCCCGCGGTGCCGGTGATGCCGAGCACTGCCAGCCGGGTGGAGGGGTTGCCGTAGGTGCGGGCAGACAAGCTGCCCAGTACCGACCGCGGGTCAGGGTGCACCAGCACCGGGATCCCCGGTCGGGAGGCGATCGCGGCGGCCAACGCGGGACGGCGCGAACCTGCGGGGTCGGTGAGCACCGCGATGGCACCACTGCTGCACGCGATGCCGGCGAAGTCGGCGCCATGCGCCCGGCCGGGTATCAAGCTGGGCAGCGCCACAAACAGATCGCCGGGAAGGGTTTCCTGGCCGCGCACCGTGATGCCCGTCACCATCGTTCGATCGGAGATGTCCGCCGGGCAGCCCTGGACGGTAGCGCCGACGAGCGCGACGAGGGCAGGCACCGCGGTCGGCGCGGTGTGCGCGGGTCGCAGCGGCGTATCGACCAACGAGGGAGTCACAGGAGCAGTCACGATCCTGAGTCGGGTACGGGTCAGCTGATGCTCAGCGGGCACGAAGGCTACCTGCGCTGCCCTGCGTGATCGGGAGCGGACCGACATCAGGGCCCGGTATCAGGGCGCGGTCAGCGTGGCGAGCGGACTCGGT
>JAODNG010000364.1 GCA_025465385.1 Pseudonocardiales bacterium | reverse complement strand
CGCTAAGCAGTATTGCGTGATTGACATCACCTGCGCCGTCACGCTACCCGTTCACGGACCCCACATTGTTGTTCTGGCGGGGCAGTGTTGTGGCCGGAATTGCGGCGAGCAGGTCCAAGCGCTGACTGAGCTGCCCAGCCATAGTGGGTAAAAACCTGCGATCAGTGGCCCCGAGTGGGAGGGCCCGAAGGTGCCGTGGTGGGCAGTGATCGGTGGGTAAACACGAGGTATCGGGTGGCGAATAGCAGGGAGGTCGACAGCTGATGAAAATTCTGCAGATCGCTCCACCGTGGTTCACGGTACCGCCGGTCGGCTACGGGGGAATTGAAAGCGTCGTCTCGGGTCTGACCGAAGGGCTGGTGGAGCGAGGATACGACGTGACGCTGTTGGCTAGCGGGGGATCCCGCACCTCGGGCACCTTGTGGACCGTGTTCGACACGCCGCCATCAGCCGATATTGGATCCGCACCGCACGAGGTGGTTCATCTATTATCGGCCTACCAGCGTCGACACGATTTCGACCTCATCCACGACCATACCGGATTCCTGAGCGCAGCCCTCGCCTCGATGCTGGACGGGCCCCCCGTCGTACAGACTCAGCACGGGCCCTGGCGGCCGATGACTCGCGCGTGCTATGCGGCCCTGCCGCCACAGCTGCACCTGGTCGATATCAGCCACCACCAAGCCGCCGGCGCGCCCGAGAGCGTCTACCACGCCGGGGTGGTTTACAACGGGATCGCAGTCGAGCGATACCCGTTCCGGGGCCAGCCTCGCGGACAGGATGGCTATCTGTGTTTCCTCGGCCGCGCCAACCCGGACAAGGGCCCCGACGCTGCCATTCGGATCGCCACCCAACTCCGTCGTCATCTGGTGATGATGGTGAAAATCAATGAACCCGAAGAAAAAGAATACTGGCAGCACCACTGCCAGCCGCTGCTACCCGGAACGGGCATCGAGGTTCACCGCGACGTGTCGCCCGACCGGAAGGCCTGCCTGCTCGCTGGGGCGGACGCCGTGCTATTCCCCATCCACTGGGACGAGCCGTTTGGGTTGGTAATGACCGAGGCGATGGCCTGCGGCACACCCGTGATCGCCTACCGGCGCGGCGCCGCACCGGAAGTGGTGGTCGAGGGGCACACCGGCTTCCTCGTTGATCCCGGCGACGAAGACGCCTTCGCCGACGTCGTCAGTCAAGTTGGGGCCATCGAACCCGCCGCCTGCCGTGCACATGTCAAGCGGTACTTCTCCACCCGGGCGATGGTGGAGGGCTACCTACGGGTCTACCAACAGGTCGTCACGGGTACCCACCGTGTACTGCGCTCGCCACCGGCAGTCGCCTCATGAGGCTTAAGCGCGATTCGAACCCGCGCACGTGTCGATCCTACTTCGCTCGTCGGAGGAACTTCCCGTTCCGTTCGCCCCGTCAGGACGGATTTGGCCACTCGATTCACGCTGTCAGGCTGAGGCCGGAGGATCAATCACAAGGCATAATGGGCGGAAAACACAGGAGAGATTGGAGAGATAAGGAGAGCAAAATGGAGTCTATTGCTATCGCAAGCGAGAGCGCGTTGCCGGCAGTTGGGCCACAATCACAGGCCATTCGGCGCGGGAATCTCTTAGCAATCGGCGGGCAAGTAGGCACCGACCCTCACTCAGGTATCGTTTGCGAAGGAATCCACGAGCAGCTTCGACAGGCGATGACAAATATACAAGAACTCCTCAAGGAGGCTGACGCATCATTCTCTGATGTGATAATGCTGCATTTCTACCTGACTGAGGAGGGTCACTTTAGAGAAATGAACGCCGTCTCAAATGAATTTCTGACAGAGCCGTTCCCTGCTCGCACCGTCGTTTATACGCAATTGCCGCCGAGTATGCTCGTCGAGGTGGACGCTCTCGCCGTCGTAGAATAGCTTAGGTGCGTCATGGAATAGCTTAGGTGCACAGGCATCCTCACCCACCGCGGATGAGGTTCAGGAAACGGCGGTCCCGATGAGGTGGCCAACGCCGAAGGTGACAGCGGCGGCTAGACTACCGGCAATCACTTGGCGCACTCCGGAGCGCAGCGCTGAGCGACCGTTGAGAATTCCGATCCCGGCGCCGACTGCGAACAACGCGAGCACCGCCAATCCGATCGCCGCCAGCAGGGCCACCGTTCCACCGCGGATTAGATAAGGCAGGACCACAACGAGGGCGCCCGAGGCGAAAGCGAGCAGACTTGATATCGCTGCTGACCACGGGGAACCAAGCTCGTCGGGGTCTAGGCCGAGTTCCTCGCGGGCGAGCGTGTTGAGGGCCACCTCCGAATTGGCCATGATCCGGTCGGCCAGTCGCTCGGCGTCCATGCGGTCCAAACCCTTGGCGCGGTAGAGCAGCACGAGCTCAGCGCGCTCCTCCTCCGGCTTCTCGGCCACCTCCTGAGCCTCCAGGGAGATTTCTCGCTGGTACATCTCCCGTTGACTGGACATCGACACGTATTCGCCGGCCGCCATGGAGAACGCGCCCGCCAGCAAACCAGCGATTCCGGCCAACAGGATCGCGGAGCGGGAAGAGCCCGATCCGGCGAAGCCCATCACCAGCGCCGTATTGGACACCAATCCGTCGCTGACGCCGAACACTGCGGCCCGCAGGCTGCCGGAGCGGTCGGTGCGGTGCCAGGGTTCCCTGCGTGCGATCTGCTGCTGCGGATTAGGTCGGCTGCCATCAATGAGTTTGGCAATAGTGCGGGCATGGCCGCGTTCATCGGCTGCCATCCCAGGTGCGGCATCGGGCTCCTCGTCATACATGCCGGCGTCGGCACGTTCACCACGCTCGATCAAGGGCAGCACAGCTGCGGTAGAGAACAGTCGCGCGGCGAGGCCGATCACGCTGGTTCGTAGGCTCGGTCGTCCAGGACGCGGAACCTCGGTCCCCGCCGTACGTATCTTGTCCTCCCAGTGGCTCGCATGGCGGCGCTCGATGGCCGCCAACTCCTCGAAGATCTTGCGGCGCTCACCGGTCTCAGTAGCGGCCAGCCGCGCGTACAATGCGGCGGCGTCGCGCTCACTGTTCAGCAACCCACGCCATCGCTGCACCTGACTGCGCTCAACCTGAGTCATCTCGTCCTCCTTGACCGCATCTCCCTACCCCGTCGCCGAAGTGAAACCCGAGCGGGGCCAAGGGTGGCCAGTCGGCAGAATCAGCCGCCGCCAGCAGCTCATCAGGCCCTTGAATAGCCAGGTTTTTAAAACTTAATCAGCACCTCGCGAGGGTTGGCTGACGGACCTCACGTTAGGGCGGTTTGCCTCCGTCACATCGACGCCGGGGTGAGCTCCGCCTTCCTCTTCAGCGTGCGCCGCTCGTCACCGTCCAGGCCACCCCAGATCCC
>JAODNG010000352.1 GCA_025465385.1 Pseudonocardiales bacterium | reverse complement strand
CGTGCATCTCCCAGAGCAGGATCTCGGCTGGTTCGATCGCGGTGACCTGCTGCCCGCCCGTCGCAGTGAATCGCACCGCATCACCGGTGCTCAATGGCCCGGCGCCGTCCAGCATGACGGCGCCGCGGGGAATGAATAGGTGCAGGAAGGGTGCCTCTGGCAGCGTGATCGTCTCGCCGGGATGGAGGCGGCCTGCATACAGTGCGGCGTACTTGTTCTTGATCTGGATGGCGGATGCGCCACGATGCTTGTCCATGCCGGACGCGACCGGGACTAAGCCGCCGCGCAGCAGCTCGTCGTCAATTTCAAGTTGTTCGTAACCGGGTGTGATGCCGCCCTCGTCAGGCACGACCCACATCTGCACAAAATGCACGGGATCGGTGTGCTCGGATCCACCCTGTATCCGCCAGGAGTCGTTCTTTTCTGAGTGTAGAATTCCGGTTCCGGCGCTCATACGCTGGGCCAGGCCGGGGTAGATGATCCCGGCGTGGCCGGTGGAGTCCTGGTGGACCAGCGAGCCCTGCAACACCCAGGTCACGATCTCCATGTCCTGGTGAGGATGCGTCTCGAACCCCGTGCCGGGGCTGACGACGTCATCGTTGTTTACCAACAGCAAACCGTGATGGGTATTGGCCGGGTCGTAATGACGAGAGAACGAAAAGGAATGCTTCGAATCCAGCCAGGACAAGCGGGTCTTGAACCGCTCGTCGTGACGTCGGATATCCACCGTCGGCGGCAACGGCCCGCTCACCTGGGTCATCGCGGCCGCTGCACGGTGGCTGAGTCGCGACGCCGTACCCGCGCGGGCTCAGTCGTCATCACATCCTCGGATGCGATGACCGGCGCGGTCATCGTGACATGCAACTCGGCGCAGTACTGCTCAGCGATCTCGGCACAGATCGCCGCCGCCTGCTCACACACCGGGCTCCCGAAATCGGCCGCGCTCAGCGCCATGATCATCTGATACCGCAAATCAGTCATGGCTCCTCCACAGCACGAACAGCCCACGAAACAGCCCTCAGCACCACTGGACCGCCCCGACCCGTAGGGCAACACGCTACGCGCGCCACCTACACCAATGCCATGGCGACGATCGTCGACTTGATCGGGTTGGTAGGGGGTGCCCGGTAACCTTAGGAGCCCTCGCGCCGGTGGTCAGGTGTGGTCGAGGCGGGCGATGAGTACCTCCTGGGTCAGTAGCAGCAGCGCCGCAGCGGCGGGGATGGCGACGAGAGCCCCCACAATCCCCTGGAGGGCGCCGCCTAGCAGGGCCGCCACACCGTCAGGACCAGCATGATGACGGCGAGCACCGCCGCCCATCGCGGCAACCAGCGCCGAGCCAGCACGGACACCGCGGGCGATCCAGGCCGATCGCCAGGAACAACCCCAGGCCGATCAGCTCCAGCACGGCTCGGACGATGAGATCATTGCTCGATGTCGCGTTTACCCTGGCCGCGGGCCATTAAGGAGAATACCGTCGGCCTGCTCGGCTTGGTGTTGTGCGTTGGTGCGCCGGTAGTCGCGTGGGCTGAGGCCGTATGTTCTGCGGAAGGCGCGAGTGAAGCTAGCGTGGTCGGTGAATCCCCAGCGGTAGGCGACGTCGGCGATTGTTTCCTCGCCTTCGGCGGCGCGGGTGAGTTCGCGGGCGGCTCCCGCGAGGCGATGAGTGCGAACCCAGTCGGCGAGGGTGATGCCCGACCTGGACAGGATGAGGTAGGCGTACCTTTCGGAAATGCCGTGCTCGTGCGCCACCATGGCGATGCTGAGGTCGGGATCGGTGAGGTGCATTTTGACGTACTCGATCATCCTCATGCCCAGCGATGCGTGCAGAGGCTCCCGAGCTCGCGTGTCGTCTCCCGCGGTCGCGGCGAACAGCGCGCGAAGGAGGTCGAGCGTTGGCTGCTCGAGTGCCGCCCGTTCCGGGTCGGACAGGTAGACGGCATGGGAGCCGAGGTCGGTGAGGTAACGGGCAACGATGATGCCGAGCGGGTGGCCGGCGTTGATGCGACGCGCGAGCTGCGCATGGAGGACCTGGTCGGGCAGGCCCAACGCCTCGTAGTCGACCATGTAGGTGTGCTTGGAGACGTCGTCAAAGGTGGCCCGGTACGGCCGATTTGAGCTGTAGGCGACAACGTCGCCCCGCCGCAGATCTGACACGGTGGCGCCCTGTTGGAGGTGGGACGTGCCGGCGGTGACCACGCTGAGCATCATGGTCCGCGCGTGATCGACGCGGACGAGGCTCTCGTCACGGCCGACCACGGCTCCCCGGCCGTTGCATGAGACCAGGAAGATCCGGCCGAAGAAGTCCGACACCGTCGACACATGCAGCCGATCGATACTGCTCGTGTGGACGTCGATCGGCACTGGGATATGTGCCATGAGGTCGCGCAATGTCGCGTGGCGCAACGACTTGGGCACTGTGTCGAGATCGAATGTCGCGGGCATGAGCCGCCTTCCACCCTGTCCGGCCAGCCTAGCCGCGATTCGAGCCGGGTCCTAGACGTGCGGAGATTGCTTGGTCTGGGTGCAGAGACCGTCAAGACCCAAACGACGGGAGCGTGAATACCGTCAGATGCGACAACCCTTGTTGACACCTGGAGGGCATCATGACGAGCTCCGCTAGTACCACGGTCACCGACTGGGAACGTGCAGAGATCGACCGCGCGAACGCATCAGGCTTGACACCGGTCGTGTTCGTGCACGGCCTTTGGCTGCTGTCGAGCAGCTGGCAGGGGTGGCGTGACCGGTTCGAGGAAGCCGGCTACACCACCCTGGCGCCGGGCTGGCCCGACGACCCTCCGACCGTGGAGGAGGCATACCGGGATCCGAGTGTGTTCGCCCGCAAAATGGTTCAGGGCGTCACGGATCACTACCTGGACGCCATCTCCTCCCTGGAGAACAAGCCGGCGGTGATCGGTCACTCGTTCGGCGGGTTGATCGCCCAGAAGATCGCTGACGAGGGTGCGTCCGTGGCGACCGTTGCGATCGACAACGCGCCGATCAAGGGCGTCCTGCCGCTGCCCGCCTCGGCGCTGAAGTCGGGCTCAGCGGTGATCGGCAACCCCGCCAACCGGGGTCGGG
>JAODNG010000350.1 GCA_025465385.1 Pseudonocardiales bacterium | reverse complement strand
CCACCGCCCGACTCTACGTCGGCGACCAGCCCGATCTCCCTGGCCAGTTCGGGTTCCAGCGGTCCCGGCGCCACCACGGTGCGGTCGGCCTGGACCATGACGTGGGTCACCGGCTCGGGCAGGACGGTATGGAGAACGGCCGATGCGGCTGCGGCACCGTCGCGCAGCAACGCACGGCCGGCACGGGACATCGCTCCCAGCGCGAGCACACCTAAAGCGGTGGCCTCCTGAACGGTCCAGGCGACCACCTGCTCGCGGCGCCGGCCGTCCCGCCGGGGTGCCCGCCACGCCAGCAACTCCGCGACGTCCTCAGGTCGTTGGATACCGCAGCCGAAGGGCAGCTCGGCGATCGCCTCAAGGATTCGACGCCGCTGAGCCGGGGCACGGGGCTGCTGCAGCTCGTCAGACAGGGCGGCCAGTGGCCGATCTTTGTCATCCCGGGTCCGGACCAATCCGGGCAGCCGCGGTAGCTCGAGCCACCCAGGCACCAGCATGGCCCAGCGCCGCTGCGGTGGCGCGGCGAGCCAGGCATCGGCGGCGGCGGTGGGCAACCACAGCGGCGCGCCGGTTCCCTCATCGGTCCAGGTGATCAGTCCAGCAGCGATGGCCACCTCGGCAAGCAGCGCAACGCTGGGCTCGTCGATCTCCAACAGACGCGCGGTTCGTCGCGTGTCCCGCAGACCCAGGCCACCCGCGCGCAACATCGGAGGAGGATCCGCGGACCATTCGCCGAGCAGCTGCTCGGTGTGGCGCAGAAGCTCGAGCACCGCGCCGGCGGCCGTGGAGTCGACCACGGAGGGATCATGGTGCCGAGTGGGCAGCGCCGGCTCCTCGAGCTCAACGGGACCGAGCGGATGATCTCCGCGCAGCGCCATACCCACCTGCGCGGGTAACTCGACGGTGTTCGCGTCGACCCGCCGTAGCAGCCCACGAGCTAGCAGCCGTTCTACCGGCGTGCGGGCCCGATCCAGCGGGAGCACCTCGGCGGCGTCCCGGCTGGTACCGACCGGTGATCCGGCCGCCAGCGCCCGCAACACTCCCAGCTCGTCCTCGGCAAGATCAGCGAGAACAGCGTTGAGGTCGACACCGACGAGGTCCGGGACGGGGCGACCCAAGCCGCCAGGGTGCGGTCCGATGACTTGGCGGGCTGCCGGCGCCACCGAAAGCGCCGAATCATCACCCCAAACCAATGCCCGGCAGCGCAGCGCGTCCAGTCCCCGAGCAATTCGCCCTCCAGCAACCCCCGAACCGAGCAGCTTCCCGACCGCCCGGTGGCTCACCGGTGCGGTGTCCGCTCCGGCCACCACCAGCGCTGTGAGCACCGTCACGGTGAATCGATCGAGGTCTTCACAGGCCCGTGCGACCGAGGCCGGGATCACCGCTCGGGTAGCCAGCACCATCGAATCGGCCGGCGGGGGAACGGCGAGGTCCGGGCGGGTACGCAGCAACTCGACCAGCGCGGCGTCGTCCTGGGACCGTAGCCAGTCAGCAAGCGCGGTGCTGGGCATCTGGTCGAGCGTAGCGAGGGCGCTCGTGACGCGTCGAGTGACACTCTGCCGGTCAGCCGGAAATTGATCGCACCGTCATCGGGCACAATGGACGGTGTGCAGGCCGCCTGGGGGGTTGCTGGGCACGCCAATGGGACGACTGAAAGAGGAGAAGCTGTGGCCAAGCGCGCCGACCGCATCGACCCAACCTGGCCGAGCTGGTCGGAGGAGGACCATCCGGTCACCGAACTCGCCGCTCCACTGCAGGGCGCGCTGTCACCGTTCGGTGAAATCACCTTTCCGCTGCCGCCTGATGAGGTGCCCTACCAGCACCCGCATACCGAGATCAACCGGAGCGATACCGAGTAGCGGGGTCCCGTTGGGTGGGTGTTTCGGGTCCGTTAGGGTGCCGTCACCGCTCAGCCCGAGCGGACGCAACAGCGTCGTCGGGTCGAGCGGGATCGCCCGATCGGGGAGGGCGAGCCTCCTAGTTCTGCTCGTCCGACACCACAAGAGGTCATGGCTCAACGTCCTCCCGGATCCGTCCGGCTACTCGACCGTCCATACCTGATCGCCTGCGCGATCGGTGGCGTTCTGCTGGTCGTGGTGGTGATCATCGCGGTCGTCATGGTGGCCCCCTTCGGCGCCAGCCAGGCGACCAAGGTCGCGCCGCCGCCCGTCGTGGCCACGCCCACCACCACGATCCCGCCGGCGATGCTTCCGGCAGATCCCACAAAGTTGCCGCAGAGCACCACATACACCGCGATCCAAGGCGCGCCGCTCGATCCCGGGCCGGTGGTGGCCACCGACGGCACCGTGGTGCACCCACGGCGTGAGGTCGTGGTCTACACGTCGCCCGGCGGCGCACCGATCGCCAGACTTGATCCCCAGCAGATCGGCGATACCTGGCTGCCGGCGATTGCCCAGCAACCGGGATGGGTGGAGGTACTGCTGCCCTCGCGACCCAACAGTTCTGCGGGCTGGGTAACCGATACTGCACTCGATCGGGCGGTTACCCCGTATCTCATCAGGGTGCACCTTCGTTCCCTCAATATGGAGCTGTTCAAGGGGGGCCAGCGCCTGGGCAGTTGGACGGTGGGCACCGGCAAGGAGGCCCACCCGACTCCACCTGGGCGCACGTTTCTGCTCGGTTCGTTCAGCGACTCGGCGCAGAGGTACTCGCCAGTGATCTTGCCGTTGGGCACCCACAGCGCGACTCTCGACAGCTTCGGCGGCGGCCCGGGAACCGTCGCGATCCACACCTGGCCTACGGCCAATGTCTTCGGTACCCGGTCCAGCGATGGCTGCATCAGGGTTCCGTCTGACGCGCTCCACCAGTTGATCCAAGTTCCCCTGGGGACGCTCGTGCTCATCGACGAGAACTGAACGAACGAAAGGACAGCATGTGAACAGTAGGAAGCTCGCCGGCGTCAGTGCTGCCAGCGTCGGTGCTGCCACCGCCGTCGCGGCCCTGCTGCTGGGGACCCTGTCCGGCTCCGCTGGCGAAGAGCCCACCGCCTCGGCATTTGGCCTCGCTGCACGCGGTTTGCTGCCCATCGACCCGACTCCGAAGGTAGAGGCTCCACCGGACGACCAAAAGGCTCTGCTTGAGGTGCCTGGACGCAACTCCGATGGCATCTATGTCGCGTTGCTCAAGGTCGAGGCCGAGCACAACCGGGCCAAGGCGACGGCGGTCAAGGTGAACATCCTCGGCTTGCGCCTGAAGGTCTTGGAGGCCACCTGCGACAACGGCCACGGTGAATCCTCGATCATCGGTACCGATGGCGACAGCGAGGGAACCTCGAAGCCCTTTGCGGGCCAGGAACTGGACCTGTCGCCGGTGGTGAAGGTCGAGTTCAACCGGCAGCGTCGGTCCCATGACAAGCTCACGGTCGACGCCGCGGTGGTGTCGCTGCTGCCCGGCGACAAGCACAAGGCAGCGCTCTCGCAGAAGGACCTCGACCTTTTCAAGAGCCTCGCCTCCAGCAAGCTGGCGGTCCCGACCATGGACCAGTTGCAGGCGGCTCACGCCAAGTCGGCCACACCGACAGGACCTGTCACTGTCACGGACCTGCTTGGCGTGCTCAAGACCAGCAACCCGAGTCTCACCGCCAGGGGTGACGGCGACGCGCTGGAGGAGATCGTGATCTCGTCCGCTAGCTGCCGTGAAGAGCACCACGAGAACAACCAGGGGCCGAAGGAAGAAGCCCCGCCGCCACAGCCTGTCGAGGCACACCTGCCGGTCACCCACTGATCTGACCGACACATTCCGGAGGGGCTGGCACGTATCCGTGCCAGCCCCTCCGGCGTTCGATGGTCGCCGTACGATCGATTGTGTGAGTCCCGAAAATCGACTGACCCATGTAGACGACCGTGGCGCGGCTCGGATGGTCGACGTCTCTGACAAGCAGACCTCCGCGCGCGAGGCAGTCGCCTCCGGTGTGTTTCGCACCACCGAAGAGGTAGTGCGGTTGCTGCGCGCCGAACAACTACCCAAAGGCGATGCACTCGCCACTGCGCGCATCGCAGGGATCATGGCGGCCAAGCGAACGCCAGAGCTGATTCCGCTGTGCCATCCATTGGCGCTGACCGGGGTAACCGTCGACCTGCACGCCACTGGTTGCGAAGTTCAGATCACCGCCACAGTACGCACTACCGACCGTACGGGCGTGGAGATGGAGGCGCTCACCGCAGTCGCGGTTGCCGGACTTGCGTTACACGACATGGTGAAGGCAGTCGACCCCGCCGCCGTGCTCGACGGGGTGCGGGTGGAACGCAAGGCGGGGGGCAAGACGGGGTTGTGGAGGCGACCGACGGCTGAGCCGTCGAATGGATCGCCGACGGCTGGGCCGTCGAATGGATCGCCGACGGTTGAGCCGTCGGATTGATACCGACGGCTCTGCCGTCCAATGAGATACCGACGGCTGACTCGTCGAATAATTCAGGAGGATCGGTGACAACAACGACCCGTCGGGGCGTAGTGGTGGTGGCATCTAACCGCGCGGCCGCCGGGGTATACGCCGACCGCACCGGACCAGTCATCGTCGACTGGCTGTGTGAGCGTGGTTATCAGACCCCGAATCCGGTAGTAGTGCCGGATGGTTCGCCGGTGCGCGACGCGGTGGCGGCGGCAGTGGCGGACGCGGTCGACGTCGTGCTGACCACCGGCGGCACCGGCATCAGCCCCACCGACCGCACCCCGGAGGCCACCGAGCCGCTGCTGGACCGGCGGCTGCCTGGATTGGCGGACGCCATCCGGTCCGCCGGGCTGCCACAGGTACCCACCGCGGTGCTCTCCCGCGGGCTTGCGGGAGTGGCCGGGCGCACCCTGGTGGTCAACCTGCCGGGCTCCTCCGGCGGGGTCCGTGACGGTCTCGCGGTCCTCGAGCGGGTGCTCGATCACGCCGTCGAGCAGCTGCACGGGGCGGACCACGTCGGCAGTGGAACCGGGGAGCCGTCAGTCGCCGGATCCGGGCACGGGCACGGACCCGGGCACAAAAAAGCGGTGGCCGTACCCACAGCGTCGGCTGTCGTGCTTCGCGCTGTTGTCACCGAGGAGCCACTGGACGTCGAGGAGCACGCCCGCATGGTCTCCTGCTCGAGTGCCGGCGCGGTGGTGAGTTTCTCCGGCTTGGTCCGCGACCACGACGGTGGCCGGGGTGTGCGGGCGTTGGAGTATTCCAGTCATCCCAATGCCGCCGACGTGATTACCCGGGTGGCGGCACAGGTCGCGGCGACGCACTCGCAGGTGCACGCGCTGGCTGTCAGTCACCGCATCGGATCGCTGGCGATCGGTGACTCAGCAATCGTCTGTGCCGTGTCGGCCGCTCACCGCGCGGAGGCCTTCGCAGCGTGCGCGGCCCTGGTCGATGAGGTGAAACTGCAGCTGCCGATCTGGAAGCGGCAGGAACTGTCCGACGGCTCGGAGGAATGGGTGAACAGTCCGTGAAGGCGTTCCCCCATAGTCGCGGATTTGGGTCGCCGACAGTCAGCCTCCGGCGAAGGGCGGCAGTACATCCAGCTCGGCACCGGGTCGCAGGGGCATAGCGCGGTCGCGTACCGCGACCGAATCGACCAAAAAGCTACACGCGCCCAACACCTTGTGCAGCGCTACTCCGTGCCGGTCGGCGATCGCGTCCAGCGCATCGGCCACGGTGGCGTCATCGCCGATGTCGACACTCTCGCTGGGCAGCCCAGCCGCAGCGCGCGCCGCTGCGAAGTACCGCACGGTCACCACAGTTGGCCTCCGATCCTTTCGACGGGCAGGTCGGCTGGTCGAAGCGTGGACGGTCAATCCCGCGACCGACTCCAATACGCATTCGTCCCCCGCAAACTTCTAGAACAACAAAGGAATCATAGCTCACAGTCCGCCCGCAGCTCGGCCGCGGCGACGGCTACCGGTTGGTGAAACCGGACTTTCCGGTCGGAGCCAGCTATGCGGTGAACAGCGCAGCCCACCGATTACTCACGCCGCGCTTCCCAGGCGACTCCGCAAAAGCGGTCGAAAACTTCAGGCTGACCCGCAGTTGCAAATTCGACTATCTCAGACTGCTTTCCAGGTGCGCAGCGGCACGCTGCGCGCAACCTCTGCGCACAGGTCGCGACGTGCCTGGTCAGCGGCACAATCTGTCGGCGGAGTTTCGTTTCCGTACCTGCGGAGGTATTCTCCTCTGCGTGCCGCACTATCGGATGTCAGAGATCGCCGAATTGTTCGGCGTAAGCGACGATACCGTTCGGCGGTGGGCGGATTCGGGGCAACTAACCGCGATCCGGGATGCCGGTGGCCGCAAAGCTGTGGATGGGGTCGAGCTGGCTGCCTTCGCCAAGTCTCAGGCACATGCCACACCAGACCCATCAGTGGTGGACCGATCGGCACGCAATCGTTTCGTCGGCCTGGTCACCGAGGTGATCTCCGACCGAGTGATGGCGCAAGTGGAGATCCAGTGCGGACCGCACCGGGTAGTTTCGCTGATGAGCAGTGAGGCAGCACGGGAGCTGGGGCTGGTGCCGGGGGTACTTGCGGTGGCCGTCGTGAAGTCCACCCAAGTCATGGTCGAAACCCCGGGAGGACGTGCATGAAGAGGCGTTCGTCCAGGGTCCGACCGCACCAGTAGGTGCTGCTACCGGCTTCGGCCCTGTACGACCTAGGGCCCGGCGCGTGAAATGCTAACCCTGTCGCGCGGCGACTGCGCATGACGTCAGTCGTGCATGACGCCGCCAGCATCGGTGCGTTCGGCGACCTGTTGCAAATCCGCATCTTCGCCTGTTGCTGGCAGGACAAAGATGGTGCCACCGCCGGGCTCACGGCGGAACCAGTCGACACGCACAGCATGTCTCGTTGGTGCGTTGACCTCAGCGACGCCTTGTACGGGCATGAGAGCCTGTCCTTTCTTCGGCGTGGCACTCCGCCACGGTTGACAGCGGTCCCGAGTCATGAGCTGACACGCCCGGCGGATTGGCCGTGGTTCACCTGCGTAAATTCGATACCCTTGTTCGACTCCACCCCAGATCCACCTTCCCCCGCTGAGTACCAAGCGTAGTGGCAGAGTCAATCAACTGGCACACCCGCTGTGTCGGGAGAGCGATCGTTCCGGTGCTGCTCGTAGGGGCCAAGCACATCCAATGCCGCCCGACGGACCCGCAATGCCGCGCCGATGCCATTATTACGATATTGTAACAAGTCCCGATGCGGACAGGCTCGACAGCAGCAGCGTCAGCCGCTCGCTGACCTCCCATCGGGCTACTTTCCACCGCTGGGTGAACGTGTCGATGACCTCCTCGAAGGGTTTGTGTCCGAGAAGCTCCAGCAGTGCAGCCGCATCCCCGCTGATCCAGTAGAGTTGCGGTGGCAGCGATGGTCGTGCCACCAGAACCCGGTCCGACGAGCTGCAGTGGCGAAATACCAGCTCGGCGTCGATGACGTAGTGGGCCGCCACGGCACCGCAATGCATGTCATCCGTCGCGGCGATGCGCGG
>JAODNG010000341.1 GCA_025465385.1 Pseudonocardiales bacterium | reverse complement strand
GCGCGGTGTCCAAGAACGGTCCGACGGCGACCAGCAACAGACTGGCGAGCAGACGACCCCGGTACGGGCGGGTCGCGGGCCAAAACCAACGGAAGATGACCCGGATGCCAACCGCCGGGGCAGCCGCGACCGAGGCCCTCGCCTGGACCGCCGATGAGCTCCCTCCCGGGCGCTGCTGCTCCCGCCGCTTCCTCACTGAAAGCCAGTCCTCCCAATCCCCCGGCTGGGGCCCGCCCCCCGTGTCCGAGGTGGGGCCCCAGCCGTTCACATCATGTCGTTACCTCTTAGTCGCCCTAGTCGCAGCGGCGGCCACCGCGGCTGCGGCGACGGCGGCCGCTGTGCTCGTGGCGACGGCGGTGGCCGCCACTGTGCCGATCCTCGTGTCCACAGAGCGCGCGGTCGAATGACTTGAAGTAGCCAGTCACGACTTCATCTCCCGTTCATGATCAGCGATGGTCGTGTCAACCATCTGTACAAGAGATGTTCGGTTCACGCGCCGGTAACGTTACACACAATCATCAGTCAGTTACTTAACTGTGCGCGCACAGCTGTCACCCTGCGATAACTACAGACAGTCGCACCACCACTGCAGCGCCTCGACGGACGCCGGCGACGCGCACACACACCACCCACCCGATCGCCGTGTTGGTGCCCGGGGTACGACGGCCGACGTGCACAATGGAGCAGGCGGTGTTCCGTGACCTCCCGGATCGCGCTTTTCACCTGACGTCTACCCCAACGAGGAGCGATGGCCGACCACGAGCCCACGAGGGATGGCGGGTGCGGGGACCCGGCGCTGTCCCAGGAACTTCGAGATGCGCTCGCCCTGCTGAGTGAGCACAGCCACGACGAAGATTTCCGCACGCTGGTCGAGGACGTGCTGACCGGTCGCTGCGGCCTGGTCGAGGCGTCGAGCACGGCGGCGTTCAGCAACGTCGTGTTCGCGAGTATCGCGCAGGAGTTTCATCAGCTGACCGCACAAGAGAAGGCGCGTCTCGCCACCCAAGCCGGATCATCCGAAGGTGAAGCAACGGCCTGCGGCTCGCCCTGCGCCAGCTGCGCCGGAGTGTGCGCGCTGCGCGGCAGCCCGAGCCAGTGATCCCTGAGCGGCGCCCGTCGCTCAGGGATCCGACAAAAGTGCAGTGGGTGCTCAGCGTGATGGACGTGGACTAGCAGGGCACGGACGTCACCGCGATCCCACCAGGCTGCGGCGAAGGCCGCCGTTGAGTAGCAGTGGGAGCTCCTTGAGAAGCTCCCCTACGACATCATCGTGAAGTATGCATTCACCTGCCATCTGACGCATGAGTACATTCGAGCACGCGTTGATGAAGACCTCACCCAGTATCTTGGTTGTAGTAGACGCTATGGTGGCGTTGATCGTGGTGCCGGTACCCGGAAAAATTTTGAAAAAACTTGCCGCCGTTCGGGCCACAGAGGCCACCCCGAGAACGGTCGCGAAGGCGGTAGCGACAGCTCTGGGGTCGACCTTGAATCCCATGATAGTGGCGATCTGACCCAGCATGCTGATCTGTAATGCGCTCAGCGGGATAGAATCGACAAGCGGTATCGGAGTAGCTGCGATCAGTGCGGCCGTGCCCATGTTGAAGTTTACCGAATGCTTTGCCTCAGCGATCTTGAGCTCTAGCGAGACACGCTGACAGCTGGCCAACGTATGCCGTTCCGCATCCGGCAGCTGATGGTAAATCGCGCTGACGAGATCAGGAAGGCCGAACGGTGGAAGCGGGACGCCAGCGACGTTATCTTCTTCAGCCAGGGTCATGAAGCACTGCCCGTCGAGGACGGGAAGCTCGAGCGAGGTAAGGTACCGGGCGAATTTGTTGGCACGGGGATCGTCATAGGTGGGGCACTGGGTAAGCACAAGCGCCACCAGCACGTCTTTCGCCAGCGCTCTGACGATGTCAGATTCAACCGTCTCGAAACGTTCGTCCCGGGTCCGGACGCAGTAGAGGCAAAAATGGACACGGGCGTCGTCGTCGTCCATCTGCCTCCTGATCTCAGTGAGGTAGGTTGCCGCTATAGCTTCCGGTTCCACGCCGAGTTCGATGCCGGGCGTGTCGTACACGGAGATCGGTAGATTCGGTTGTACATATCTTCGGATACTCTGTGTAATTGAGGTACCAACGCCGACTGGGGCGATCGGCGCCCCAAAAATCGCGTTGACCAAGGTGCTCTTTCCGACACCGACGCGTCCGGCAAGCATGACGTTGAGGCGGGACCTGCCCCGCAAGGCCTGAGAGAAGCCGTCTCGGAAAAATTTCTCGAGGTTGAATTCGTCCTGACCCTCTGTATACCGGAGTAGGCCTGTAGATCCATCCATCGGGTCCCCTCTCAGCCGTTTTCCCAGCGCTGACCTGTATGGCCCACCTGCGCAAGATCGATAGCGCTCGTGGGCCGCGGCCGCGCTGATCTCGGTGGTGTGGCGGCGCTGCTCTAAGACAACGACCTGCGACGCGCGACGTTGCCTTGTAATTTAATGTCGATCTCCACTGATCGCGGCAAATCGCCCGAGGGGCTCAATTTTCGATAGACCCCGATACCGCTGGCGGTCGCCTGGCGCCGTGGGGGACACCGCGACCGCCCGCGGCGCACACGTTCAGCCGACGGTGCCCTCGACGATCGTGACGGTGCTGCCACCCGGAAAGCGCGCCGGCGGGGGGCCGAAGACGCGCCGGCTGGTGTCGACCACCACGCGGCCGACGGCCCGGTTGCCAGCAGCCCCTATCGCCACTCCGATGCCGAACGGTGCGATCCGGCCAAGTGCCAGGACCCCCTGCTTGCGCCCGTATCTGGTCAAGAACCAGCGACCCAGCGTCTTGTTGATCGCGGTGATGGAGGACATCGGGATGGCGTCGGGCAACAGCTTCACCCATTGCTCACCACCACGCCCAGCGATCTTTTCGACCAGCATGGCGCCGTTATCACCCAGAGCGACGGCGAGCACCAGCGTCCGTCGTCGCTCGACCTCGTCGACCCGGATGCCGTGCACCTCAGCGACGGCCAACGCGAACAGCGCTGTGGTCTCGAGGAACAATGCCGTCTCACCGCCGGTGAGGGCCAGCGCGGCGACAGTCCCGATCCCCGGCGCGACCGCAACACCGCCCACGGCGGCTCCGGTGCCGGTGACCGTCGCGAGGTACTGCTTCTCCAGGACAGCGATGATCTCTGCCGGGCTCGCCAGGGGTCGTGCTCGACGTAGCCGGGCCACGTAGCCGGCGACCGGCGACTGGGCAAGCGCGATAGCCTTTTCCAGGGTCCGCTGAAGCAATGCCGGCATCTCTGGACCCACGTTCAGACCTCCCGCCGAGGCGACATGCCGCTACCTTGTGCCATTGCAGTATCCCGGCTCGAGCGGCCGGCCGCTGCGCTAGCCAAGCTGGCCGCGGATCGCTCCTTCGGTGAACGCGGTCGTGTGGATGATGACGTAGTAGTCGGCCGGATGGTTAATGACGGCCTGAATCTTGTCCCGGGTGCTCGACGAGCAGCCTGAGGCCGTACTTCCCGTCCCGGAGAAGTGCTGGTCATTGAAGAAATCAATCGGATGCGGACCATCCTTGCCTCGCGGGGCGAGATGAAGATGCGCCATGGTGACGTCACCGTGGAGGTCCTTCCAAGACAGCGCGTAGCAGACTTTCTGGTGGGCGGCATCGAGGTCGACTCGGGCTGAGCCGCTCCCGCCGTGGTCTCCGCCGCCGGTGACCTCCTCGGGGGTCAAGTTGATGGTGTAATGGCCGAGGCCTTGCGGCTGCGGGTCACCCTGCGCCGCTGCAGTGCTCGGCAGGGCGGCGACGACGAGCAGCGACGACATCGCCGCGAGGCACGCTCCGAAACGTCCCAACATCGTGAACTTCCTTCCTGCAGTACCACGCGGACGGACCGGTCGAGAGGGTGTGCTGCGCATGGCGTGACGGTGCACCACTATACGTAATCGTCGGCGCGATTCGGTTCGCTAGCTCCGTGTCGCGGCAAGCTTGCGGCTCGCTACGCTCGCGGGCGTGGAACCGCTGCTGGCGGTGCGTCAGTTCGCGGCTTTCGGACTGTCGCACCGCATGGTGATCGCGGTGCTCGTGGTGGTTGCGGCGGCGCTCGTAGTCGTCGGTCGGCAGTATCGCGGCACGCTCATCGAGCGGTGGTTGAGCCGGTCCCTGGCGCTGGTGTTCGCCGGGTTCCTGATACCGGTAGAGCTCTACTGGCTACTGCTGAGCCACGGGGAGATCAAGTATTCACTGCCGTTGCAACTGTGTGACCTGGCAGCCATGGCCGCCGTGTGGGCTTTGTGGTCGTACTCCTCGACGGCGTTCGCGCTGACCTACTTCTGGGGCCTGACGCTTACCTCGCAAGCCTTCGTCAGTCCCGAGTTGACTGGTCCAGATTTCCCGTCACTTCAGTTCCTGTCGTTCTTCGGCATGCACAGCTTGGTGCTGTGGACAGCGATCTATCTGACTTGGGGGGTCGGGATGTGGCCAGACTGGCGCAGCTACCGGATTGCGGTCCTGGGCACGATCAGCTGGGGAGTGGCGATGTTCGTGCTCAACCAGCTCGCCGGCACCAACTACGGCTTTCTCAATACCAAACCGGTGGTCAAGTCGCTGCTGGACGTGTTGGGTCCGTGGCCGTGGTACCTGCTCTCCGAGCTGGTCTTAGGCGCCGCGGCCTGGGCACTGATCACCTGGCCATGGGTACGCCAGCGAGCCGTTCGTCGAGATACCCACACCGCAGCGTGAACAACGCCGCGGCGCCAATCTTGGGCGACCTTATGCTCTCGAGCGCGACAGCAGAGCGGTGGAGCTGCTTTTGGACTGCTCTGCTGCCAAGCTCGGAGCAGCAACGAGAAGCTACGGCGGGTCAGACTTGCGATAGTTTTTGCGAGCGTCCCAAGTC
>JAODNG010000329.1 GCA_025465385.1 Pseudonocardiales bacterium | reverse complement strand
GGTCGACTGCCATATCCTGGCCGATCCCGCAGCGTTTTTCATGGTGTTCTGGCAGCGCCAGAGCCAGTGGAACGCGATCGCCAAGGGTCAGCTCATAGCCTGGGGCCGCAAGCCGTGGCTGGGGCTGAAGTTCAGGTCGCTGATACGCAATCCCTGACAGACCGGTCATGAGCACCGTGAGTACCGTGGGTGCAGAGACCATGGTCACGGCCTTCGACTTGCGGGATGCTGTACCGGTGCGCGTCATCGTGCTCGGCGCGGGCGTTGCGGGGTGTGCCGCCGCGCTGGCTTTCGCTCGCGGTGCCCATGAGGTGGTCGTGCTTGACCGAGGTGACGTGCAGTTGTTCGACGGCTGGTCCGCGGACGAGGTGTTTCAGCGGTGGCAACGGCGCGGTATTGCTCAATTTCGGCAGCCGCACAACTTCCTCGGGCTGGCTCGTTCCCTGCTCCGCGACCGCTTCGCGGACGTGTACGCCGCCGTACGTGAGGTGGGCGCCACCGAGGTGAAACAAGACAGCTTTCTGTGCGATGCCGCCAGGGAAGCAGGGGATGAGGACTTGGCGACCGTGGCGTGCCGGCGCCCTGTCTTCGATGCCGCACTCCTCACCGCGGTCGCAGCGCAGCCGCGGGTCACGCACCGCGCGACCGAGGTGATCGGGCTGCGCCTGCGTCCTCGCGGCCACGCCGCACACGTCGTGGGAGTGGAGCTGGCGAGCGGGGAGTCGATGACCGCGGATCTCGTCGTGGACGCGGCCGGACGGCGCTCCCGCACCTCGGATTGGTTGTCCGCGGCCGGTGCCCGGCCGCTGCCGTCGGTCAGTTCTGAGTGCGGCCTGCTCTATTACAGTCGGCACTATCGATTCCGGGACGGCGAGCCGATACCGCCATACGCATCGTTGCTCGGCGGTCCCCGCGGCGATCTGGGTTACCTGGCCTTCGCGACTTTCCTCGGCGACAATCGCACGTTCTGCCTGTCCATTATGGTCCCGCCCTGGGATCGCGCCTTCCGCGAGCTGCGTGGCCCAGCCGCGTTTCAGCGGATCGCCGTCCGGCTGCCGGGGCTGGCGGCCTGGCTGGAGCCGTCGAACCCGGTGAGTGGTGTACTGCCGATGGGGCAACTGCGAAATCAGCTGCTCAATGTCGTGGACGACAACGGACCGTTGCTGACCGGGCTGATACCGATCGGGGACGCGCGCTGCCACACCAACCCGACGTTCGCGTTCGGAGCGTCCTTGTCGCTCTGGCACGCCGTCCGCCTGGCCGACCTTGCTGACCGCGCCATCGACGACATAGATCTGGTCACCTACTTTGAATCCGAGGTCGGCGCTGACGTGTCGGCGCGGTTTTACGCAGTCAGTGCCGAGGACCGGGACCGCGCCCGGTGGTGGTCCGGTGAACCGATCGACATCACCGACCCCGCCGTCAGTCTCCCGTTGTTCCTGAGCTTCATTGTTTACCCGACCGCGGCCCGAGACCCCGCCCTATTGCGCGCCGTGGCGCGCCGGATCAACGCGCTCGACCCGGTCGAACGGCTTGCCGGGAACCCGGAGCTGCTGGACCGCGCCCGCGCGCTGCACGCGGAAAGCGCAGGAGATCGGCCCTCGATGCCGCGGCGATCCCTGATTCTCGCTGCTCTCGCTGGTGACCCGGCCGAGTTGACCACCGAAACGAACCCCTAGTCCCCGGACATTGTGCGTATCAGCGCGACGGGCGCTCCCAGCCGTTCGTCAACGAAACTTCGGACTAAAAACTGACCCACCGTCCCGGCGTACGCCGCAGGGCTCGGGCGATCTGTGGTCCCGTCCGCAGCGTGGAGTGCCCTCGCCTGCAACGAATGTCATAGATCAGCTCGCCGATGTTGCGCCTGACGAAGTCCAGTCGGGCCTGCGCCTCCTCAAGATCTCCAACCGAGGCCGAGGCCATATCCTGCTGAACGAGCTGGAGCTGCACCGCCCAGTCGCCGGGCGTTATTTGGTGGCCCTCGATCGAGGTGATGGTGAGACGGC
Organism: Pseudonocardiales bacterium; assembly: GCA_025465385.1. GTDB lineage: Bacteria > Actinomycetota > Actinomycetes > Mycobacteriales > Pseudonocardiaceae. The sequence continues at coordinate 5,892 of JAODNG010000329.1, read as the reverse complement.
CCGTCCACCTCTGGTGAACCCCGTTGGCGACGACGTCTCCGCAGCGTGGGCAAGTCAGTTGTTTGCTCAGTCGTCGGAGCACAAGCTCCTCACAGGAAGGGAATCTGGGCCGGAGTTTCGTCGTGCCGCGAGGCTTCGGCGAGCAACCGGTCCGACGTCTACAGGCGCTGGCTGAGAATGCTCGCGATGAGTCGGCGTTTGCTGTGTACGCCGAGTTTGTCGAGTACCGCTTTGACGTGGTCTCGGACGCGCCCTCGGGGGTGGTGGCTTGGATTGCGTTGTGGACGTCGAGGATCAGGGTGCCCGGGCCGGACGGCACATAGGTGCCGTGAGGGTGGTACAGCTCTCGCCAGCGGGTGCTGCGGCGCAGGTCATCGCCGCCGTACTCCAGGGCTAAAAAGCGTCCCATATCGGCGGCGGCTGGGCTGTTGCCGGTCCCGGACGACACCAGCTGGCTATCCGGATCGGCAAATGCCCAACACCAGGCGTCGAACGGCAGCGCCCGGCGCAGCAGCGCAATCTTGCCGAACGAGCGCAGAACGTGCGCGAGATCTGGCACCAAGGAATAGGCCTACCATGACTGAGATTGATTTCACCGGTTTCCTACTCGCCCACAAGTGTATGCGCCGTGAATACGGCCGGCTCGCCGAAGCCGCCCGCCACCCCCGGGACGTCGGACACCAGGCGGCGATCGAAGAGCAGATCGCGGTTACGCTGAGCGTGCCGCACCACCAACACGCCGAGGAAGATCGCTGGCTGTGGCCCACCCTGCGCAAACGAGCGCCAGCGGCCCCGCCCGAGTTGGACAGATTAGAAGCCCAGCACACGCAGCTCCACCCGCTGATCGCCAGCGCCGGGGACACCTCGCGACCGCTGCCGATGCGCGCGACCGTCCTAGCAGAGCTACAGCGGGCGATCAACGCTCACCTCGACGAAGAGGAACGGGCGATCCGTCACCGACTCTATTCCCAGCCTGTCAAAGCTGCCGTGGAAGCCCTGGGACTTGGGCAGTCGCGAACGCCGCGCTAGGCCGCAAATCGGTTGACGGTGTCGGGAAACCAGGAAGTTCTCGCTCGTTCGGGTGGTGTTGATACGTCCTGGTTCAACTCAGTATTTTTTTTGTTGTGCTAATTCTCTGTGATAGTGGTAAATACGGCACGACCGGCGGGGGTGCGGCCGCGGTGGATGGTGGGCAGCCGTTGGAGCGTGAGGCGCTCCTGGCCGCAATCACCGGCCTTCTGGATGACGTGCGGGCTGGACGCGGTGCGGCGCTGTTTGTGGTGGGTGAAGCGGGTTTGGGTAAGACGACCAGCTTGTTCCAGGCGAGGATGCTGGCGGCTCCTGTTGTGCGGGTGGGGTTAGGTCGCGGCGATGTGATGGAAACCTCGCTGCCGTTCGGCGTGCTGGCCGCGGCGCTGGGTGCGGTGGGCAACCACGATCTAGTCGCGTCCCCGCCGGGGGACGGGGGGGTTAATGAAGTGCGCGCGGCCCGTTTCTACGGGGTGCTGCGTTGGTTGGAGCACACCACCGGTCCGGTGCTGTTGGCCCTGGATGACCTGCATTGGGCTGATCCGGACTCACTAGCCCTGCTGTCGTTTCTGTGCCGTCGACTGGATGGGTTGCCGGTAGCGGTGTTGGGCACGCTGCGACCCTGGCCGCCGGCCGCGCATGACCTGGTCAGCGCGCTGGTCCATGACGGCGATGCCAGCGTGCAGCGACTAGCGCCGCTCAGCGAGGAGGCCTCGGCGGTTGTGCTGGCGACCCGACTGGGTCGACCGGTGACCGAGACTGTGGCCGACGGGGCGGCGGCGCTGTGTGCCGGTAACCCGCTGCTGTTGGAACAGGTTGCGGCGGCTGTCAGCGCGCCCGGGTCGCAGGTGGATGCCTTCTTGGGGGCCGGTGCGGCGATCGGCGCGGAAGGGATCCTGTTGGCCCGCTTCGCGGGCCTACCCCCGGAGGCGCTGGCGGTGGCCCGGGCGGCCAGCGTGCTGGGTACCAGGTTTCGCCCGGCGCTGGCCACGGAGGTGGCCGGGCTGGACGAGCGCCAGGCCGAGGCGGCGCTGTCGGCGCTGTGCCGTAGCGGACTGGTGCGCGCCGAGACCGACACCACCGCGGCGTTTGCGCATCCACTGTTTGGTCAGAGCCTCTACCACGACTTGGCGGCCCCAGTGCGGGTCCGTCAGCACGCCCGGGCGTTCAGCGTGCTGTGTGCCCACGGGTTAGAGGCTGAAGCCGTGGAGCATGCTATCCGGGCTGACCTTCTCGGCGACCCGGCTGCGATTACGGTGATAGAGCGGGCTGGTCGGGCCGCACTGGCTACCGGGGCGCTGGGCACCGCGGTCGAGCACCTGCGCGCCGCAGTCCGGCTGGCCGGGGATCGAGCCAGCCCGGCGCTGCTGTTCGCGTTGGGCGATGCGCTCCAGGTCAGCGGCCGGCCTGGTAAGGCAATCCAGGTGTATGAGCGGCTGCGCGCCCAGGTCGATCTCAGTCCGGCTGAGCGGGTGCACCTCCTGCGGATGCTGGGTCGGGCACTGTTCGCCACCGGCGCACATGAGCAAGCCATCCAACGATTCGCTGACGCGGCCGCCCTGGCCGAAGCCTGCTGCAGCGAAACCACCGTCGCCGAAGTACTGATCGATGACGCGATCACCTCTTATTTGACTCTCGGTCCGACCCATTCGCTAGCGCTCGCGACCCGGGCCTATGAGCTGACCCGCACCGTTGTTGGGCCGCTTCGCTGCCAGGCCACCGCGGCGTGGGGGTACCTTGCCTTGCTGAGCGGGGACCCCGCAGGCCTGTTGGCGTGCCAAGCCGCCGCCGACGAGCTGATGGCGGGACCGGCCCAGCTGACCGACCTGCTCTGGGGCTTCGGTCCGCTAAGTCTCCTAGCGGTCGCCGCCCTCCACACCGAGCGCTTCGCCGACGCCGAACGCGCCCTCGCCGGTGCCCTGGCTCCGGCCGATCGAGTCGGCGCCCCCTGGGCCACAGCCGTGTACCTGGCCCTCCGGGCAGCCGTCGCAACGCGGCAGGGCCGGCTGTCCGACGCGCTGGCGATAGCGGATCAAGTCACCGCATCGGTCGAGCTGATGCCGTACCACGTGGGGTTCGCCAGCTTCGGACTCGCCCCACTCATGCTACTGACGGGGCGGCTGGCCGAATGTGGGGACTTGTGTCAGCGTGCCGAGGCGCTGGCGGCCGCCCGAGGACAGTCCTATCCCCTGGTGCTGCTGTGGCACATACGCGCTCGTCTCCTGCAACATGCCGGCGACCAGGCTGGCGCGTGCGAGCTGTACGCGCGGATCGAGCAGGTGACCACCCGGCTGGGGATAGCCGAGCCGTGCGCCGTGCCCTGGGGCCGCCACGCCGTGGTCGCCTACCTGGCCAGCGACCTGCCGGACGATGCCCGCCGCGTGATCGACTGGTTGGAGCGCGGCGCCGCGCGGCTACCTTGCCGATGGCCCCGCATCGCCGCCGCCACCGGTAGGGCGCTGCTGGCCGAGGCCGACGGCGACCCCGAGACCGCGGAGAAGTATCACCAGGCGGCCCTGGACTTGCATGAGCAGGTTGAGCTGCCGCTGGAACACGTTGAGACCCTGCTGGGCTACGGCACCTTCCTGCGCCGCCGCGGGCAACCCACCCGAGCACGCCCTCACCTGGCCCAAGCATTAGAGATCGCCGAGAACTGCGGGGCGTCCTTGCTGGCTGACCAGGCCCGCGACGAACTCACCGTCGCCGGCGGGCGCCGCCGCCGCACCCGTGAAGACCCCACCCGGCTGACCGCCCAAGAGCAACGCGTCGCCCAACTGGCCGCCGCTGGCCACTCCAACAAGGCCATCGCCGCCCAGCTATCCCTGTCGAGCAAGACCATCGAATACCACCTCGCGCAGGTCTACACCAAGCTTGGCATCAACTCCCGCCGCCAACTTATGACCGGCCACCACAACCTCTGAGACCTATCGAGACCGAGGCCAGGAGTCTTTTCCTAACGGAGGGTCGTTCCGGAGGCAACGACAGCCGGGGACGGCCCAGCGACGTGAGCAGCGTCACGTCATAAAGGCTAGGGAGATTTCTGATGCCCAGATCCTACCGGGGTCAGACACTAGATCCTGATAACCAATGCCGACGGGCTGTAAGCACGGCCGGGTGGGGATTTTGGCCGAGATCGCGATAAATATCTGGGTGGAGATCATGATTATCGGATTTCAAGCATTCCGCATAGCGTCCGCAGGCAGCACCCATGTTATTCACAAGCCCATAGAGAATTTGCCATGAATGCCCGCGTGGGCTGCCCGGCTGCGTCGTTGCGGGAACGACTGGCCGGTCAGTCAGAGCCTGAGCGGGCAAGCGCTCTTCTTAGTTTAATCCGCGCTGAGGTAGCCGCCGTGGTGGGCGAGAAGACACCGCGGTTGATCAATGTGGAGTCCCCGTGGCGACGGCTGGGGATCTATCGGGAGTTCGCTACAGAGCTGCGCGGACGCCTCGCTGCCGCAGTCGGGTTGCAGATACCGGCCACCGTCTTCTTCGACCACCCGACCCCCGCCGCGCTGCTGGATTATCTGCGCGCTGAACTCCTCGGTGAACGGATCGCTCTAACACCGCCGGCCCCGGAGCGGGCCAGAGCCGGCGACGAGCCGATCGCCATCGTGGGAATGGCGTGCAGATTCCCGGGGGGCGTGCGCTCGCCGGACCAGCTATGGCAGTTCGTAGCCGGGGGCGGGGACGCGATCTCGGCCTTCCCCGAGGGTCGCGGATGGGATCTCGACGGGCTCCAGCACCCCGACGCCGAGCGGTCCGGCAGTACTTATGTGCGCGGCGGTGGCTTCCTCCCTGACGCGGACCAGTTCGACCCCGGGTTCTTCGGCATCAGTCCCCGGGAAGCGGCCGCGCTGGACCCGCAGCAGCGGCTGTTGCTGGAGACATCGTGGGAAGCGTTGGAGCACGCTGGAATCGATCCGTTTTCCCTCAAAGGCACCAGGACGGGTGTCTATGTCGGTATTGCCTACCGGGACTACGGCCCCAGCTGGCACGAGCCACCCGAAGGCTACGCGGGCCAGCTGCTCACGGGCGCCCTGACCAGTGTGGCGTCGGGACGCGTCTCCTACACGTTGGGGCTGGAAGGCCCGGCCATCACGGTCGATACGGCATGCTCATCCTCGCTGGTGGCGCTCCATCTAGGCGTTCAGGCGCTGCGCGCGGGGGAGTGCTCACTCGCGCTGACCGGCGGGGCAACCGTGATGGCTACCCCCGGGCTTCTCCTGGAATTCAGCTGCAAACGCGGCCTGGCTCCGGACGGTCGGTGCAAATCTTTCTCGGCCGACGCCGATGGCACTGGCTGGGGTGAAGGCGCCGGCATGCTCGTCGTGGAGCGGCTGTCGGACGCCCGCCGAAACGGTCACCGCGTTCTCGCGCTGGTACGCGGCTCGGCTCTCAACCAGGACGGGGCGAGCAATGGCCTGACGGCTCCCAGCGGCCCGTCCCAGAGAAAGGTCATCCGGCAGGCGTTGGCGAACGCCGGATTATCGCCCCACGAGGTTGACGCCGTCGAGGCCCACGGCACCGGCACGACGCTCGGCGACCCGATCGAGGCCCAAGCGCTGATCGCCACTTATGGGCAGGGCCGGTCACACGGTCCGCCGCTGTGGCTCGGGTCGTTGAAGTCGAACATCGGCCACTGCCAAGCGGCGGCGGCCGTAGGCGGTGTCATCAAGATGGTGATGGCGATCCACCACGGGATCTTGCCCAGAACCTTGCACATCACCGAGCCGTCCCCGCGCGTGGACTGGTCGGCGGGCGCGGTGTCTGTTCTGACCGAGGACCAACCATGGCCACAGACGGGGCACCCGCGCCGCGCCGGTGTGTCTTCGTTCGGTGTCAGCGGTACTAACGGGCATG
>JAODNG010000309.1 GCA_025465385.1 Pseudonocardiales bacterium | reverse complement strand
GTAGGTAGCTGATATAGGATTCGACGATCCGGCTGTCACCGCCGAAGTCGTAGTTCCACACCCGGTCCAAGATCTGTGTCTTGCTGACGACCTTTCCCGCATTGACCATGAGATAGCGAAGCAGGTTGAACTCGGTCGGGGAGAGCGCCACGAGCGTCCCGGCGCGACGTACCTCGTGGGCTTCTTCGTTCAGCTCAAGATCGGCGTAGGTGACCATCGTGCCGCCGGCATCGGCGCCACCCTGGCCGTTGCGGGTGGATTGGGTGCGTCGCAGGATCGCCCGGAGCCGCAGTACCAGCTCCTCCAGGCTGAACGGTTTGGTCACGTAATCGTCGCCGCCCGCGGTGAGGCCGGCGATCCGGTCGTCAACGCTGTCCCGGGCGGTCAGGAACAGCACCGGGAGCTGACCGTGAGCCGCCCGTAACTGGCGCGCCAGGGTGAACCCGTCACAGTCCGGCAGCATCACATCCAGCACGACGATGTCAGGCACGGTGTGTGCGATGGTGCTCAGCGCTCGGGCGCCGCTGTCCGCGGCGTGCACCTCGAAGCCCGACAACCGCAGCGAGGCGCACAGCAACGCCAAGATGTTCGGCTCGTCATCGACGACGAGCACACTGGCAGAACTCTGGCCGTCCACGGTCGCCAGCTTCCCCCACCAGCCTGAGCCCAGCCTATGCCGGGGTTGAGAATTCGCCAGCAACCTCCGGCCGCAACTGCCATCCATTGCTCATCCGTCGAGCACGTAGCCGGCGCCGCGCACCGTGCGGATCCGGTCGGCACCCAGCTTCCGGCGTAGATATCCCACGTAGACTTCCACGATGTTGGACGACTTCGGCTGGCCCCAGACCTCGGTGGTGAGCCGCTCCTGCGACACCGGCTGACCTGCCCGGCTGGCCAACGCGATAAGCAGTGCATATTCGGTTGGTGACAGCGTCACCAACCGGCCGGCGACGCTGACCAGCCCAAGGGTGGTATCGACGGTGACCATTCCCGCGCGCAGCACGGTCCGGTCCACCGGCATCCGATCGGAGACCCGCAGTCGCAGCCGGCTGACCAGCTCCTCCACCGGAAACGGCGTGGTCAAGTAGTCGTCCAAGGTGCCCCGCAGCAGCGACACCGTCTGTTCTCGTTGCTCGCGCGAGGTCAGTGCGATCACCGGCAGCTGCGGAGCCACCCTGCGCAGCTCGTCGAGGAAGTTTCGGGGATCCGAGCCGGCCAGCGTGACGTCGAGAACGATCGCCGCGAGGGTGTGTGCGCGCGCCGCGTCCAGCACCTCCGGGACGGTGTCCAGGATCCGGGTCTCGAATCCGGTGGACCGCAACGCCTGCAGCACCCGGCTCGTTGTCTGCCGCAAGGGCACCATGAGAAGTACCGGTTGCCGCGGGTTTGCGGCAGGCCCGCAAGAAGACGCGGGAAAAGACCCGGAAGAAGACGCAGAAGAAGGTCCGGTGGGCAACGCCGTCGACCGCTGATCGGATTGCATCGGCGGCAAGGCTTCCGCGCCGTGCGGCGTGGGGCAATCGATGAGCGGCAAGATTACCCGACTGGTCCAACGTGTTACCGAAAGCAGTTGAGTGTGTCTCGCGGCGTTCGGCCCAATGCTTTCCGCCATTTGGCCTAGAGGGCGGGCACTCGTCGCGTCTCACGGCCGAGTGGGCGACCACGGCTCGGTAACACTCTCAGGTTGCGCCGGCTAGGCACCTACTTCTCCATACGGTTCGTGCCGTGCGACGCCAGTTGGAACGAACGCTGTGGGCAACGGCCTTCCTCGCCGTGCTCCTGGCGCCTGCGTTGCTGGCGCCCGTGCTGCACGGCCCGCGTACCGGCGACAGCTCGTCGCTGCTGTCCCAGCTTTCCGTAGGAATGGGCCTGCTGGCCACCTCATTGCTGGTCTGCGCGGTTGTGCTGCCGTCCCGGGTGCGTTCGCTGACTCGCACGTTAGGCATCGATGGGGTGCTCGGGATCCACCGTTTCGTCGGGTTGGCCGTCACATTGCTGGTCGGTTTGCACATCATCTTGGTGCTCGCGGCAAAGCCGGGGAACGTGGCGCTGTTCGACATCCTGCATGCACCTAACCGTGCCCGTGCGGCCGTCGGTGCCACCGTCGCGCTGGTTGCGCTGGTGGCGCTGACGGTGCTGCGCAGGCGGCTGCGGCAGCGCTATGAGGTGTGGCGTTGGGCGCATCTGGCGCTGGCCGGCTCAGTACTGGTCCTCAGCGCGCTGCACATCTGGTGGCTCAACCATCTCGTTCGGGACACCGCGATGCGGGCGCTGTTCACCGTCCTCGCGGTGACCGCGCTGGGGGTGCTGGGATACCGGTGGCTATGGCTGCCGATCTTTGGGCCTCGCCGTGAATATGTGGTCCGGGAGCTGCGGACGGAGACCAGCACGGTCAGCACGCTGGTCCTCGAGCCCCGCCGCGACAGGCACCAGCGTGGCTACCGGACCCTCGCATTTGCCCCCGGGCAGTTCGCCTGGATACGTCTGAACCCCTCGATCGGGGCGCAGGAGCATCCGTTCACCATCGCCTCCAGCGCTCACCTCGGACTGTGGACCGAGTTCACGATCCGACACAGCGGCGATTTCACCAACGAGCTACGGCAGCTGCGACCGGGCAGCCCGGTATGGGTCGATGGCCCGCACGGCGCCTTTACCCTCGACCTGCGGCGCTGCACCGGACTAGTGATGATCGCCGGCGGAGTCGGCATCACCCCGATGATGAGCATGCTGCGAACGCTGGCGCACCGGCGCGACCGGCGCCCGCACCGGCTGGTGGTGGTCGCCCGGACCCTCGACGAGTTGCTGTTTCGTGCCGAGCTCAGCGAACTTCAGCAACGGCTGGACCTCACTGTCGTCGAATTGCTCCGGTCGCCGCCACCAAGCTGGACCGGCGCGTCCGGCGCGGTCGACGAGGACCTACTGACGGCGCTGCTGCCTGGCGCGTTCCGGCGTAACCAACTCGACTACTACCTGTGCGGGCCTCCCGCAATGGTCACCGATGTGCTGACGGTCCTCGACGGGCTGGACGTTCCGCAGCCGCGAATCCACACCGAGCAGTTCGACCTCGTCTAAGTCCCCACCCTGGCTGACCCCGAGCGGAGAAAGGTTTCATCTGTGCGCCCCCCGGTACCCCGATTCGTCCGATGGGTCGTCTCCCTGGCCGTGATTGCCGCGCTGACGGTTGTGGTGTT
>JAODNG010000279.1 GCA_025465385.1 Pseudonocardiales bacterium | reverse complement strand
TGGTCGCAGCCCGACTCGAAACCGCCCCGTTTCGAGGATGGTCTGGACCGGGCGAAGAGCCGCTTCAGCGGCATCCTTTCCGAGCTGGATTTGGAAACACCGAAGGAGTTGGCGCAGTGACTAGGTTCAAAACGGCGGAAAGCCCGTTCAAGTCCGACAACACGGCGTCGAACATGTGTGGTTTCACATTGATGAACAACCAGGTCGGCGAGGTGGTGGCCGCGGTCATGAGCACCAAGCCCGGAGTGCGCGTGACGCCGCTGCCGTCGATGATCCGAGTCGACGCGCTCAACCGGATGGAGGTCGTCTACGACGAGATCTCCGAAGCGCTCGGCGAGGAGCCCGGTTACTTCGACGCCGCGGAGTTCGAGGAGAACATGTCCACGCACTACGGGCGCATGGTTCACGAGGACGACCGGACGATCATGTTCGCGAATCCCGAGGACGCGGCGGAGTACCTCGGTTTCGACCTGATAGCCGGCGCGAAGTAACGGGAGGCGTACATGTATGAGAAGGATGGCGAAAAATACTTTGTCATCGACGGCCACGCTCATTTCTGGGACGCGAGTCCGGAAAACTGGGTGCCCGGCCAGGAGCAGTACGCCAAGGGCTGGATCGAATGCTTCCACGCCTACCAGTCGCTCGGGCCACCGGAGACCCATTGGACGATAGAGCAGTTCCAGAAGTATCCCGAAGACATGATGATGCGGCACCTGTTCGACGAAGGCCACGTCGACGTAGCGATATTCCAACCGACCTATCTGAAGCAGTGGTACCGCAATGGTTTCAACACCACGGAGGCCAACGCCGCCCTGGCCGAGAAATACCCAGGCAAGTTCATAGTCAACACCAGATGGGATCCCCGCGACGGTGACGAGGGCCTTAAGGAGTTGGCGGACAACGTCGCGCGTTGGGGCTGCAAGGGGGCGAAACTCTACACCGCCGAGTGGCGCGGGGATTCCCGCGGCTGGAGCCTCAAGAGCCCCGAGGCGGCCCGCTACCTGGAGAAATGCCAGGAGCTGGGCGTCAAGAACATTCACGTGCACAAGGGCCCAACGATCTGGCCGCTGGACAAGGACGCCTTCGTCGTGGCGGACATCGACTTTGCGTCGACGAACTTCCCCGAGCTGAATTTCATCGTCGAGCACGTCGGGCTGCCGCGGATCGACGACTTCTGTTACATGGCCACCCAGGAACCCAATGTGTACGCGGGCCTGGCCGTGGTCGTCGGTGCGCTGATGCACGCCCGCCCGCGCTTCTTCGCCAGGGTGATGGGCGAGCTGATGTTCTGGCTCGGCGAGGACAAGCTGGTCTTCGGCGCCGACTACGCGATCTGGGAGCCGCGCTGGCAGGTCGAGGGCTTCGTCGACTGGAACATGCCGACCGACGCCCAATTCTCCGACTACGCGCAGCTGACCACGCAGGCCAAGAAGAAGATCCTCGGCCTCAACGCGGCCAGGCTCTACGACATCAAGGTGCCGGCGGAGCTGGACCTGCCGGTACCAGCGGGTCCGGAGGGTGCGGAGCCGCTCGCCGCGCCGTCCTCAGTATGAGCGGCACCCTGACCGACCAGACCGCGGCGCTGGCGGCCGCGGTCTGGTCGGCCCTGCACCAGGTCCGCGACCCCGAGCTGGACGAGGCCGTGACCGAGCTCGGGTTCGTCGCCGAGTGCCGGGTGTCAGACTCCGGCGAGGCCGTCGTGCGGCTGCACCTGCCGACCTACTTCTGCGCGCCTAACTTCGCCTTCCTCATGGTGGCCGACACCTTTGATGCAGTCGCCGCGGTGCCCGGCGTGCGCCGGACCGAGGTGGTGCTGGAGGATCACTTCGCGTCGGATGCGATCAACGGTGGGATCGCCGCCCGCGCCGGGTTCGTCCAATCCTTCGACGGGCAGGCCGTTGCCGAGCTGGGCGAGCTGCGGGCCGACTTCCTGCGCAAGGCGGTGATGGCCGGCACCGACCGGGTGTGCCGCCCGCTGCTGTCCGCCGGGATCACGGCCGACGAGCTGGCCGGGCTCACCCTCGGTGACATTGCGGCGTCGGCCGATCGGGAGCGGCTGCGGTCCCGGCGCGCCGAACTCGGCCTGCCTTCCGGCGACGGCGACCCGCTGCTGGTCGACCCGGTGACCGGCGCGGCGATCGGAGCCCACGCGCTGCCGCTGCACCTGCGCCGGGCGCAGACCACCCGGGTCAGCGTCGATGCCAACGCTGGCGTCTGCCGGGGACTGCTGCGGGAGCGGTATCGCACTACAGAGGAGAAAGGCCGATGAGAGCCGTCCGGCTGCACGAATACCACCATCAACCCGTCGTCGAACAGGCGCCGGAACCCACGATCTCCGGACCGCTCGATGTCATCGTGAAGATCGGCGGCGCTGGGGTCTGCCGGACCGATCTGCACATCATCGAGGGCCAGTGGGCGCAGGCGATGGCGCCCACACTGCCCTACACGATCGGCCACGAGAACGCCGGCTGGGTGCACGAGGTCGGAGCCGCGGTCACCAACGTCGAAGTCGGCGATACGGTGATTCTGCATCCCACGCCGACCTGCGGGCTGTGCCGAGCCTGCCGGGCCGGCGACGACATGCACTGCATCCAGAGCACGTTACCCGGCCTGAGCCATGACGGCGGGATGGACGAGTACCTGCTCACCTCGGCGCGGGCGTGCGTCAAGCTCGAGCCGCTGACCAGACCGGAGGATGTCGCGGCGCTGGCCGACGCGGGTATCACCGCCTATCACGCCGTTCGCAAAGCGATCCCGCTGCTCTACCCGGGAACCACGGCAGTGCTCATCGGCGCGGGCGGACTGGGCCATATCGGCATCCAGTGCGTCGCCGCGCTGACTGCCGCCAAGATCATTGTGGTGGACCGCAATCCCGACGCGCTGAAGCTGGCCGAACAGCTCGGCGCGCACCATACCGTCGTCGCCGACGGCGGCCAGGTCGACGCGGTCAAGGATCTCACCGGCGGACGTGGCGCCGAGGTGGTGCTCGACTTCGTCGCCGAGCAGGGCGCCGAGCACGACGGGTTCCAGATGACGGGGCGGGCCGGCTCATATTTCGTCATCGGCTACGGCGGCACGGTGACGATCCCGACGCTCGACATCATCTCCACCGAGCGCAACATCGTCGGCAACATCGTCGGCACCTACAACGACCTCGCAGAGCTCATGGTCCTAGCCCAAGCGGGCAAGGTGACCCTGCACACCAGGACCTATCCCCTGGACGACGCGGTCGAGGCGCTCGCCGATCTCGACGCTGGTCGCATTCGCGGCCGGGCGATCCTCGTCCCGTGACCGCGTCACCAGGCTGCTACCGAGCTCAGTGTCACCAGCCCACTGGTCCAGCACTTTTCGACGAGTAGGAGATCCCATGGCCAAGGAACTGAGGTTCGACGCCGAAGCCCGTGAGCTGCTGCGGGCCGGAGTCGACAAGCTGGCCGACGCTGTGAAGTCGACGCTCGGGCCGAAGGGGCGCAACGTCATCCTGGAGAAGATCACCGGTTCGCCGGTCATCACCAACGACGGTGTGACCATCGCGCGGGAGATCCACCTCAAGGATCCGTTCGAGAACATGGGCGCGCAGTTGGTCAAGGAAGCGGCGATCAAGACCAATGACATCGTCGGGGACGGCACCACCACCGCCACCGTGCTGGCCCAGGCGATCGTCCGTGAGGGTTTGAAGGCGATCGGCGCCGGCGGCAACCCGGTGCTGGTCAAACGCGGGATCGACCTGGCCGTCGCGGCCCTGGTGGAGCATCTGGAGAAGGTCGCGCATCCGGTGTCCTCCGAGCAGGATTACGCGCGGGTCGCAGCCATCTCGGCCAACGACGACGACGCCGTCGGTGCGGTGATCGCCAAGGCGCTGCACACCGTCGGCGACGCCGGAATCGTCACGGTGGAGGAGTCGCCGACGCACGGGATGAGCGTCGAGTTCGTCGAGGGCTTCGAGTTCGACAACGGGTACGTCTCGCCGTACATGGTGACCAACCCAGCCAGCCTGGAAGCGATCGTGGAGGACCCGTACATCCTGCTGTGTAGCGAGAAGATTTCCAAGGTTCAGCAGCTGATGCCGTTACTCGACAAGATCATGCGTGCACCGCGCCCGCTGGTCATCATCGCCGAGAGCGTCGAGGGCACCGCGCTAAGCATGCTGGTGCACAACCACGCCAACCGAATCTTCCAGTGCGTCGCTGTCCGGGCCCCCGGTTTCGGCGACCGCCGGCTGCGCAAGCTGGAGGACCTGGCCGCGGTCACCGGCGGGGCGGTGTACAGCAAGCACTCCGGTTTCACTCTGGAGACGATGACCATCAACCAGCTCGGCCGGGCGGCCCAGGTGCGGGTCACCGAGAACAACACGACCATCGTCGGGGGCGCCGGGTCGGCCGCCGACGTGGAGTTCCGCGTCACCCAGCTGCGTGCCGAGCTCGATCGCGCGTCGTTCGGTGTCGACGAGGACGTGCTGAGCGAACGGATCGGGGCGCTGACCGGTCAGGTAGCCGTGATCCGGGTGGGGGCGCCGACGCCGGCGGAGCTCAAGGAGACCCAGCATCGGGTCGAGGACGCTTTGTCGGCCACCCGGGCCGCGATGGCGGAGGGAATCGTGGCCGGAGGTGGTGCGGCGTTGTTGCACGCGGAGCCCGCATTGGATGGCCTGAACGTCGACGGCGACTATGCCATCGGCGTGGAGATCGTCCGCAGGGCGCTCACCGAACCGGCCTTCCTGATCGCCGCCAATGCCGGGTACCAGGGTCAAGAGGTGGTAGCCCGAACGATACAGCTGGGCATCGATGAGGGCTTCGACGCCTTGGCGGGGCGGTACGTGGACATGGTCGCCATGGGTATCGTCGACCCGCTGCGAGTCGCCCGGTCGGCATTGCAAAATGGCGCGTCAGTGGCCGGGATGCTGCTGACCACCAACACCCTGGTCGCCGAGGAGCAGACCCCCTGGGGCGGCAGCCGGGCACTGATGACCGAATATGGGGAGCTCGACGAGGGCCTGCGCCAGCCATCGCCGGACTCCAGCACGCCTCAGTCGCTCGGGCTCGGCCCGTCGGTCGGGTGAGCCTGGACCAGGCCGACCAGGGATCTGCTGACCCGCTGCCGCCGGGGTCCCCCGCTCAGTCCCCGGCGGCGGCACAGTTGAGCGCGTTGCGCGACCAGACAGGCCAGTTGAGCGCGCTGCGCGAGCTTCGATCCCGCGGACGGCTTCGCGGCGTGGTGGCGTTGCTCGGCCCGGCCTTCGTCGCCGCGGTCGCGTACATCGATCCCGGCAACTTCGCCACGAACTTCTCCGCCGGCGCTCGTTACGGGTACGCGCTGGCCTGGGTGATCGTGATGGCCAACCTGATGGCCATGCTGGTGCAGTATCTGTCCGCGAAGACCGGTGTCGCCACGGGCCGTGACCTGCCCGAGCTGTGCCGCGAGCACCTTCCCCGTGCGGTGTCTGTCGGCCTGTGGGTGCAGGCTGAGCTGGTTGCGATGGCCACAGATCTGGCCGAGTTCGTGGGGGCCGCGGTTGGATTGAACCTGTTATTCCACGTGCCGCTGTTCCCGTCTGGCCTGCTGACGGCCATCGTCGCGTTCGGGATCCTGTCGCTTGAGCAGCGCGGCTATCGACGCTTCGAGCTGGCGATCACCGGGCTGGTCGGCATCGTGTTTCTCGGGTTCTCCTACGACCTCTTGATGGTCGGCGCGGACCCGGCGGCCATCGCATCCGGGCTGGTGCCTGGCTTCGTCGGTAGCGATAGCGTGTTGCTGGCCGCCGGAATCATCGGCGCCACCGTGATGCCGCACGTGGTGTATCTGCACTCGGCGTTGACCAAGTCCCGGGTGGTGTGCCGCGACGATGGCGAGCGCCGCGAGATGCTGCGGTTCCAGCGGCTCGACGTCCTGCTCGGGCTCGGCGTCGCCGGTCTGACCAACATGGCGATGCTGTTCATCGCGGCGTCGCTGTTCAACCGCACGGGCAACTCGGTGGTCGACTCGATCGAGGCGGCGCACACCGGTCTCGGCGCGCTAGTGGGCGGCGGTGCGGCGCTGGCCTTCGCGGTCGCGCTGCTCGCCTCGGGGCTGTCATCCTCGAGCGTGGGCACCTACGCGGGACAGGTGGTCATGCAGGGCTTCATCCGCCGCCGCATCCCCCTGTTCCTCCGTCGCGGGTTGACGATGCTTCCCGCGCTCGTAGTGCTGGGGCTGGGATTGCCCACCACCGACAGCCTGGTGCTGTCTCAGATCGTGCTGTCCTTCGGCATCCCGTTCGCCCTGGTGCCGATGGTGCTGCTCACTCGCCGCGCGGATGTCATGGGCCCGTTCGTCAACCGCCCGATCACCACCGCGGCGGCGAGCGGCATCGCCACCATAATCATCGCGCTGAACGTGTACCTGCTGTACAACGCCCTTTCCGGGTGAGAAGTCTCTTTTGATTGACCTCGCTGGCACAGTTGTCCTTAGCCGCAACCTTGTACCGCACGGTTCGGCGCATTCGTCATTGTGGCAGGGTCGACCGCGGCCACCCGATGTTCGGCGAGATCCTGTGCCGTCGACGATACGAAGACCTTCAAACTCGTTCACCTCCGCCGTGCATCACAATGCGGGCCCGTCACATCAGCTGACCGCGATGCCGGTGGACACGGCGCTGCGTACGGCGTGTCCGACCTGGGGGCCGGTGACGTCGGAGTGAGAGTGGATGAAGCGGTCGGCGAGCAGGTTGTGCACTGCGCCGGGGCGGAAGGAGTACGCCCGGTCGACGTCGAGTAGTTCACCGGCGACCGCCTCGGGCGTGCGCAGAGCACCGTTGCGGCCGATGCCACCGTAGACGTCCGATGCGTCTCCCAGGGCGGCGGCGATCTGCCCGGCGATCCGGGAGGCGAGCGCGTAGGCGATGCCCACCGCCCGGTCATTGGCGGTGTGCGTGACGACGGTGGGTCCGTCCACCCGGTGCCCGGACAGGCAGCCGCGGAACAGGCCGTCCTTGCCGGGATCCCAGTCCTTGGCGAAGCCGAAATGAGAGAACGCCGCCTGCAACAGCACCATTGAGGACAGCGGGAGCACCGGGTCGCTGGCGCCACCGGTCGCAGCGGCGGACACCAGGCGTCCACCGAAGCTGTGCCCCACCAGGTGCAGCCGCAGACCGGTGCGTCGCTCATGCACCCTGGTCAGGACCGGCGCCAGGCCGTGGAATCCGATGGTTCCGGCACGCTCCTTCATCGTGTAGTAAGTCGTGAAGTTGAGCAGGTTGCGGGCGGCGTTGCGGAAGCCGCCGAAGATGTCCAGCCCGGCCGCCCCACCGGCGGGCCGGTGCGGGGTGCCGAGGTCGGCCGCGCCACCGCCACCGAAGCGCGGGTGTTCCGGGCGGGCGAGGACCGCCGGGCGGGCGAGCCGGTCGAGCAGCTCCGCGCCGTCCGCGGTGAGCATCGCGGCCGGCGCTTCCTCGCTCCCAACGGTGATGCCGGTGCTGGCGTGAAGCGCCGCGCGGACACCGTCGACGAAGGCGCGGCGGGCGGATTCGGCGGTGTCAATCGCCGGCAGCGCAGCGGCGGCGGCGGCCAGCCCATCCGCCGCTGCTTCGTCGTGGAGCAGGACGCCGAACGCGGTGAGCTCGGCGGCCAACTCGGCGATGCTCGGTCCGGTGGCCAGTCCCGCCGCACCGCCCGGGATGAGCTCGGCGTCGTCGAACCTCTTCGACGGCCACAGCACACCGACAATGCACAGCCCCTCGCTGCCGACCCCGGCAAGCTGCGCGGCCAAGGCGCGGTAGAGCCCGCGCGCCTCGTCCATATCGTTGTTCCAACCGTGCGCCAGCACGATCAGGTCGGTGACCGCGGGCTCCTCAGCCAAGGCCAGCACCGCATTCTCCTCATCCGGGGATACCACCATCGCGTCCTTGTCGAACCGCAGCTCTGCAGCGGGGATGCCGGACAGGTCCATGTTCCTCACTCCTTAAACTGACTGGATCGCGCGCATGAGGTCGACCAGCCCCCGGCCCTGGAAGGCGGCGACCCGGCCGAGGTCGGTGGCCGAGTTGAGGAAGACGCTCTTGACGTCCTCGGGTCGGCCGATGTACTCGCGTCGAATGGACAAGAAGCTGGCGATACAGCCTGAGACGTGCGGGGCGGCCATGCTCGTGCCGCTGTCCTCGATGTACTGGACGGAACCGAGCTGGATCCGGGCGTCCGCGGCGCCGCGGCCGGTTCCGCAGGACAAGATCCGTTCACCGGGGGCCACCAGGTCGGGCTTGGCGCGGCCGTCGCCGGTCGGGCCTTTCGAGGAGAAGTAGGACACTCCGTAGATGTGGGGCATGTCGCGGTGGGTGGATCCCACGGTGATTGCCAACGCCGCATTGCCCGGGTCGTTGATTGTCATGTCCAGCCCGGCGGCGACAGCGTCGGATTTGAAGTAGTCCCGGTTCCAGCCGTAGCCGGTGTTGCCGGCCGCGACGACCACGACCACACCCGATCGGACGAGCCGGTCTACTACCACACACAGCGGGCTCCCTCCGCAGGCGAACCATTCAGGATCGAATGAGTAGCCGACGCTGAGGTTGACGCCGTGAATGAGCAGGTTTCGCCCGTAGCTGTTGACCTCTGCGATGTGCTCGAGCGCGGTGATGATCGTGCTGGTGTCGCCGGCGCCGTCGTCGTCGAGCACCTTGTAGCT
>JAODNG010000500.1 GCA_025465385.1 Pseudonocardiales bacterium | reverse complement strand
GCGCAGGTAGTCGACCTGCTCACCGATCTGGGCCATGAGCGACAGTGCGACGCCCGCGCCTAGTCCAATCGCGGTCAGGCTGACGCCGGTGCCACCCGCCGAGCCCGCGTAAGCCATCCACCTGCCGACCGACGACGGGTCCGTGATGACCAGGTAGACGAACGGCCCCACCATGAGGATCAGCCACAGCGGCGTCGTCCAGATCTGCATCTTGCTCAGGGCCGACATCCCGAAGATCACGATTGGGATGATCAGCAGCGTGCAGATCAAGTAACCCAGCCACAGTGGGATGCCCAAACCTAACAGCAGGCCCTGAGCCATGATCGAGCCCTCGAGGGCGAAGAAGATGAACGTGAATGTCGCGAAGATGACGTTCGTGAGCACCGAGCCGTAGTAGCCGAAACCCGCGCCGCGGCTGATCAGGTCGAGGTCGGTGTTGAAGCGGGCGCCGTAGTAGGCGAGCGGCAAACCGGTCACGAAGATCACGATGACGCCGACGAGGATCGATATCAGTGCGTTGGCGGTGCCGTAGGTGAGGCCGATGCTGCCGCCGATTGCGAAATCGGCCAGGTAGGCGATACCGCCCAGCGCTGTCGTCGCCACCACGGCGGGCCGCCACCGCCGGTACGTACTCGGCGCGAAGCGGAGCGTGTAGTCCTCCAGCGTCTCACTCGTGGCGGTGGTGGCGAGTGGTGGTGGAGCGGCGGTTCCGGCGGTGCGGACAGGATCGAACTCATCGATAGTCATTCGCAGTCACTCCTGGGGTCGCAGTCGCCCGATCGTGGAAGATTTATGTTCCATCCGTGGTCGCGCGATGTGACACCGAGGTGAATAGAGAGGTGAAAGCTCCCGGTTGACGCTTGGTTTCTCGCTCACTGGGCGACAGTGACCGGGTCCACTTCCGGTCCGGCATAGGCATGCGGCCGGCGGTCGCGCAGGTGGGCCATCGATTGGCGGGTGGTCTCCAGTGCATGCTGGACGTCCAGCTCGGCGACCGCCAGGCCGGCGGCCACACCGGTATCGGCCAGGATCTCGCCCCCGGGGTCCACGACCTTGGCGCTGGACACGAACTGCAGGGATCCGAACTGCCCGGACTGGTTAGCCGATAGCCAAACGATCTGGTTCTCCAGCGCCCGGGCTCGATCGAACAGGTCGAACCGCCGCTTCCAGCGGTCCTGTTTTAGATCTGGGGTGCGGTTAGTGCTGCTGGCGGGCCACGCCGACAGGCATAGCACGATGCTCGCCCCGTCCAGTGCCAGCACGCGGGCCGATTCGGGGAACGCCTTGTCGTAGCAGATCATCATGCCGAGCCGGCCCACTGGGGTATCAAAGGCGGTGAAGCGATCACCTGCGCTGTAGCTGGCGTCTTCGCGAAGCGGCTGGTGCACCTTGCGGTGGTGGCCCAGGATGCCGTCGCCGGTGACGCACACGGCGCTGTTGAACAACCCGTCGCCGCCGTCCTCGCAGTAGCCGACCGCGACGACCATGTCACCCGCGAGCTGGGCCAGCCGGCGGATTTCCGGCCCGTCCGCGGCGAGCGCGGGTGGTCCCTCGGCCGCGCCGTTGAGGTCCACCAGGTAGCCGCCCAGTGCTGCCTCGGGCAACGCGAGCAGGCGCACGCCGTCAGCTCGGGCGGTGTCTATCAGGTACTCGATCTGGGCGAAGTCCGCTTCAAGATCGCGGTCGAAGCTCGCCGCCGCGGCGGCCATCCGCAGGGTGCTCATTCGGGTGTGGTGCCGGTGCCAACGCGCACAGCCGTCTCCTAGAACATGTAGGTCGAGTTGATGATCGCGCCCTTTCGCGCGTAGTGGATCAATGCGTCCTGCACGTCGAGTGGGTGTGTCGGGATGACGCCGTCGAGGAGGTCCTCTTCCCGGGCGCCGTGCAGCGAAAGGCCGAAGCGGCAGCAGTACACCTTGCCGCCTTCCTTCATGAATGTCTTCAGCGAGTCGTTGATGTTGTGCTCGCCGGGAAACGCCGAGTTCCCCGTGGTGGGGAAACCGCGAGTGGCCAGGCAATTCAGCGACCCCGGACCGTAGAAGTAAATCGCCGACTCGAAGCCCTTCCGTTGCGCCTGGGTGGCCTGCAGAATCGCCACGAAACTGACCGAGGACTCGTGCGCGATCCCATGCACGAGCGTGAAATACTCCTCACCGTTTTCGGCCTGGTAATCCGGGAAGACCTTGGTCCCGCCATAGATGCTCGAGCCCTCAGGCATTGACGGGTGCGGGATCTCCTCGAGACTCTGTTTCTCGATGTCGGTCAGCTCAGGCATGTGGCTCCTCCTCATCGGTTGACTGTGGACTTACCGGGCTTATCCGGAGAGTTCTTCAAACGTGTCGCGAACACCCGCCGGCGAGCTCACCGTCGCCGGTGGCCGCTTAGGCATGGCCTCACGCCACCGTGCGCGGCGCAACCCACTCGTCGTCCCGGGGATAGGTGCTGGTCGAAGTGCCCGCGATCCACCGAAAGAGGTGGTCACGCTGGGCTGGGCCGGTGACGATGCGCTCGGTCAGATACGCCGCGTCGTCGGCCACCCCGGACAACCGGCCCGATCCCCAGGTGTGCTGCCAGGGCAACCCAAGGAAATACAGTCCTGGGCTGCTGGTCACGCCCCGATCATGCGTCGGGTAACCACGGCCGTCGAAAACCGGAACTTCGATCCACCGATCGTCCCGACCGAAACCGGTGCTCCAGACCACCGAGGTGATCCCGGTGTCGCGGAGATCCAACTGGGTGGGCTCCTGCTCGGGCCTCCACACCGGCGTATAGCGCGGCTCTGGTGCGGCGTCGATGTGGTGGGCATCGATGTAGCTGTCGATGGAGTCCTTGATGCTCTCACTCACTGCGTCCGCGTTGTCCAGGTTGCGCCCAAGGTCCGGCGCGAACCGCAGCGTTGCGTCGAATACCCCGTTGAGCCGCCCGTAAAGCCGCATGCCGTCGCGGGCGAAGGCCCGCAGGTCAATGTCCCGTCCACCGTCGCGGCCGGTCACGTAATGGTTCACCCGGAAGCGCACTGTGTCCGCGTCGGCGAATTCGCTGACCGCTTTGCGGTAGTAACCGATGTCCTCAAGCCAGGCCACTACGTCGCGGCCACGGTAGAACCGGGCGACGCGCGGCGCGCTACCCACCGCGAGGTGTACCTGACGGCCGGCCAGGTGCAGATCCTCGGCGATCTGGCAACCGGATTGGCCCGTGCCGACCACCAGCACCTCACCGGGCGGCAGCCGGTCGGGGCTGCGGTACTGCGAGGAGTGAATCTGTGTCAGCTCGTCCGGCAATCGGTCGGCCAGCCGCGGCATTCGTGGCACCTGGTACGGCCCGGTAGCCAGCACTACATGATCGGCGATCAGCTCGCCACGGCTGGTACCGACCAGGTAGCAGCCCTCGCGGTCACGACGCAGCCGGGTAGCCGTGACACCCTCGACGACCGGCGGCCCGAAAGACTTCGCGTAATGCTCGAGGTAGCGAATGACCTCGTCGCGGATCATAAAGCCATCCGGATCATCACCAGCATACGGAAAGCCGGGCAGTTGGCACTGCCAATTCGGCGTCACGAGGCAGAACGAGTCCCACCGCCGGTCCGCCCAGTCGTGGGCGACGCGGTCACGCTCCAACAGAACATGATCAACACCGCGTTGGGTGAGGCAGTAGCTCATGGACAGACCAGCTTGTCCGCCGCCGACGATCACCGCCGAACAGCGTAAGCCCTCGAGGTCCTGGCGAGCACCGCCCTGCGTCGAGACCTCCGTGGTCAGGGCCATCGTTCGACCCCTCCATGGTGAGTGTTCCGGGAGCCGCAGGTCCACGAATACTCATCTCCTTAAACATCGCTCTCAGTACAGACGGTGATTGTTTCCAATTAATTGCATACCGAAATCTGCATGTTGCGAACAGGTCGACGTTTGTAACGGCATCGTTTACACAGATCAGTCGGGCACGATCCGTACACGCCGCGGTTAGACCCCCACGGGCTAGTGCGGCCTCAGCTGAGCTGGGATTGGCAGGCGCCTCGGAATCAGGCTGTCACTGGACGGCGTGCTCAGCGAGCCAGGTCTTTCTCCTGCGGTCCGACGCCTGAGAGAGCCACGCATCCTGAACTACCTCAGCCAACTCCTGCCGGGTGAGCTCGCCGATGCGACTTGCCCGCAGCAGTACCGACCGGTGACCGTTGAAGTGACCGGTCGTGAAGAACGGTGATCCCGGATCTTCGACCAAGGCCTGCTTGTCGGACTCCGACGCGACCCACAACACGATTACGTCGGTGTAGCGTTCGCCGGTCACGGGGTCAGTGGCGTCCGGCCGAGGGTTGCGGAAGCGGCACGAACACCGCCCCGCTGCGGGACGTGCGTGCTGAGGCCAACATGCGCTCATCGATTCAGCTCGTCGCACCGTCGGCGAGGCGGGCCACCCGGATACCCAACTCGGCGGGGGCACCGGACGGCGCGGGCTCTGACGTGTCGGCGATCCGACCGAGATCGTCACGCAAGCCGTCAAGCCAGACGCGCAGGTCGGCGAGGTCGTACAGGTTCTGACCGAGGTTGGTGGGCCATTGGGCGGGTGACGGGTCTGGCGGCCGGCCGGTCACGGCGGCTCGGTCCCGGCGCCGGAGCCCGTCGGCCACGCGTTCGTAGCGGTTGGCGACGTCGGCAGCTGATGCGGTCAGCGGCGCGACGCACGGTAGAAGCCCGCCGGTGGGGCAGGAGCGGAGCAGCGCCTCCGCCCCGCGCACAGCGTGGTGGCCCGCGACGAGCGTTGATTGCCAGTCGACACTCGCCGGCGGGTGGCGCTCGCTCTGGTACAGCGCGTACGACGCCTCGGCGAGCTGGCCGGCTACGCGGGCCTGCGGCAGCGCATCGGCAGGACGGGCGCCTTGCGCGACCACGGCCACTGTCTCGCGGACCACCCGCGCGGCCGCCGCGAGGAAGTTCGCGCTTGCCCGGTGCAGCTCGCCAGACCCGCCGCGCGGCCAGGCGAACAGCCCTATCAGCACGCCGATCGTGGCCCCGAGCAGGACGTCCAACACCCGCGCTTCGGCGAGCCGCCAGTCCACTGGCGAGATCTGCGCGAAGACCAGCGCGATGACCAGCGTGAATAGACCCTGCCCCCAGCCCACACCCAGCAGCGGACCGGCCGCGAAGCCAACCAACATCACGATCGGCAGGACCACCGCGTAGACCCCGGGGTGGATCCCGATGACAAGCAGGCCCGCTGCCACCACAGAGCCGAGCAGCGTGCCGACGATGGCCGGGCGCAACGCTGAGCGGGTCTCGGCGGCGGACGTGCGTAGCACGGTGAGGATCGTGAGCAGCACCCAGAAGCCGTGCGACAGGTCCAGCACGCCGGCGAGCAGCCGACCCACTGCCAGCGCGGTGGCCAGCCGCAGCGCGCCCTGGAAGTACACCGAGCGCGGAGTCAGGTGCTCTCGCAGGCGGTGCCACCACAGCCACGGGGTGCGGCGGTAGGCGTACCAGAACGGGCCTGGCTGGGCCGAGGCCGGCGTGGTGTCCGGCGCGACGGTCGCACCCGCCGCGATCCGGATCGCGGCGACCATCGACTTGGTCCACTCGCCGAGGCTCAGCGCAAGCGAGCCCAGGCGCAGCCGGTCGGGCGGGATGCCGTCGGGCGAGGTGGCCGCCCGGCCGGCACGGAACTCCTCCAGAGCGGCGACGATACGGTCGGTGTCCGGCACCGCGCCCTCGCTGCGCAACCAGGCCGCGGCGGCCTCGGCGCATGACGCAACCTCCCGCAGCAGCGCGGCGGCCGCGGGCAGGGTCACGGCGTCGTGGTCGTCGGTGAGGGACAGGTCGACCGTGCGGCCGAGTAGCAGCCGGGCGGTGCCGGCCGCGGCGGTGAGCGCTCGGTCACGCCGCCCGGCGGACGCGGGGCGCTGCATCGGCGGCAACCGCGACGGCCGCAACTCATCCGCGGCGTCGGCCGCGTCCGGCAGCAGCGCGGTGAGCCGGTCGCGGCTGCCCGAACGCCCCGACCAACCGTCCGCCACCGCGACTAAGCAGCCGGCAAGCGCGGACACGGCGATGGCCAACTTCGTGGTGTAGGACACGGGAGTCGGCTCCGGCCAGAGCACCAGTTCTGCCCCGGCGAGCAGCAGCACCGCCAGCGTCAACCCGGCCAGCCGCCAGCCAAGCGACCCGGGATCGTACGGCGGGAAGCACGCCAAGATGTACAGGAGATGCATCCCGGCAGCGAGGCCGACGAGTCGCGGACCGCCCACACCGACGAAGCTGACAAGGAAGCCGAGCACGAACATCCCGCCAGCCGCCACCACCGTATTGACCGAGAGCAGCGTGCCGAGCGTGATGAGCACCCAGCCGACCGGGAGTACCGCGACCAGCGTGCGGGCGCGCTGGGCCGGCTCGCCCGGGATCTGCGACAGCGCGCCGAGCGCCACCGCGCCGAATAGCGCGTACGCGGCCATGCCAGGGTTGTTCAGCACGTACCGGCAGGCATAGAAGCCGACGCACGCGACGATCGTGACCCGCGCCGCACGCCGCACCGCCACCAGCCCGGGATCACGGCGGCGCAGCCACGCAAGCGGTGCTGTCACATCTGGCACTCTTCCATGCCGGCCTGCCTCCGGACGACGCCAATCGGACCGTCCAGAAACTAACCCCCGAGGAAGGCGGGCCCTGATGGAGGCGCCATTGGGGATCGTCGTCGAGGTGACTCGCGAGGCATTGACTGCGCCATGCGTGAGCGCTGCGACCTATGACGCGGCCGTTTCCCTGTTCGAGTGCCGCTTTTTATCGATCTCATTACCCTTTGCTGGGACGTATGCGAGTACTGCCGCACTGCCCGCAGTCTTTGATATGCAGTTAGACCGTGGCGAGACGCATCTGTTGCCGGCTCTTGAGTGATTGGAAGCCGGGGTCGCGGTGCGAGCTGATCTCGAGTTGAACCAGACACCGGCCCACCAGTCTGGGCACGGCGATTCGGCAACCTGATGTCCGCCGACGAGATCTTGGCGACGCCGTTTGTCCTCATCGGCACGATTGACCAGATCGCCGAACAGATCCTACGGAACCGCGAGCGCTACGGCTTCACCTACTACACGGTCCATGGCCCTTACGCCGACACGTTCGCCCGGTTATCAAGCGCGTGCACACAATCAGCGACTGACCACACTGCTCCGCTCGCCGATCCGCTGGCGGGTGACCGGCATCATGGCGGCAACGGGATGCGCCTGGTGCAGTACCGGCTCCACTGACCGCACATCGTCGACCTGAACGTCCCGGTCTTCACCACAACCGTGCGGGCGACTCACACGAAGCCCTTGATCCCCTCCCACAGGCCGTCCGCCGGTGGTGCGTCGTCGCGCACGATCGAGGCATCGATGAGTCCGTAAGGCCGGTCGGCGGCATACCAGACCTCATGAGGGTTATCGAGGCCCCACTTCGAAAGGTCGACGAGGAAGTGGTGCTTGTTGGGCATCGAGAACCGGATCTCGGCGATCTCGGGGTAAGCGGACAGCACGCCTTCGCCCATCGCGTACATCGTCTGCTGCAGCGAGAGGCTGTGGGTCGACGCGAAGCGGTCGAGCATCAGCTGGCGGACGCCCGCGAAGGTCTCGTTCCAGTCGTGCTCGACGCCGATGTAGCGCCACCGCGCGGTCACGGCGGTGGCCAGAATCCGGTCGGTCGTCTCGACCAGCGAGGTGTACTCGACCTCGGGGAACCCGTGGAACTCGCTGCCGGTGGTCTTGAGCACGGTCAGCTCTCGTAGCCCCGAGATTACCCATTCGTTCGCGCCCTGCTTGGTGACGACCGTGGTTCGTACCTCGTTGGAGCCGCGGGTGAACGCGTGGTCATGCGGGCCGTCCTCGGCGGTGTTAATCCGGTTCCAGGAATATTCTTCTACCTCCTGACGCGAGCCTGTGACCTGCGGATACTTGTCGACGAAGTTGCGCGCCATGCGCAGCGCAAACTCCTCGATCGCGCCGACGCCACCGAGTCTGGCGAGTGCGTAGACGGTGTTCTTCTGCGTGTCGGTGGCGATGACCGCGCTGTTGTCGCCGGTGAGGTGGGTTGCCGCGAAGTCACCGGTCAGCTGACTGGTGACGTTCACGTCCTTGATCTGGTGTACGGGAGTGGACCGGTCGATGTGAACCAGCCGGATCTCTGCCTTGCCGTACTGGTTGTAGCCCAGCGAGATGCCCATCACCGCCGCCGTCCTGAGAGCCTGTACCGCTCTGGATGCGCCGAGTTCGACATGGGAGCTGTTCGAGCTCCGGCCCACAGCCCTCCTGTCGAACTCGGCGTATCCAGAGCGTATGAGCAACGGGTTTCGCGTGGTGAGGTGTGGTACGAAATTGCCGGTTTGGGCTTGTCGTTACGTTTGCGTGAACTCATTGCCATCGGGATAGCGCGTTTGGTGCTATCAGAGTCCTCAGCAGTTCCTGCGGCGTGGCCCCATCTTGGAGGTAGCCCGTTGAGCACCGATCAGGCTCTCGCGCCGGCGCCGACCAACAAGCGCGTGCACCCGGTCGACGAGATGCTCGCCGTCCCCAAGCTCGCCGCCTACGGGCTGCAGCACGTGTTGGCCTTTTACGCCGGAGCGGTGCTCGTCCCGATCCTTCTCGCCAGTGCGCTGCACCTCACCACCACCCAGCTGGTCCATCTGATCAACGCAGATCTGTTCACCTGCGGCATTGCTTCGCTCATCCAGTCGGTCGGCTTCTGGAAGATCGGCGTGCGGCTGCCGCTGCTCCAGGGCGTGACCTTCACCGCGGTGAGTCCGATGATCGCGATCGGGCTCGCGGCAGGCGGCGGTACCAACGGGCTACTCGCGATCTACGGCTCGGTCATCGTCGCGGGACTGTTCACCTTCTTCATGGCGCCATTTTTCGCCAAGCTCCTGCGGTTCTTTCCGCCGGTGGTCACCGGGTCGGTGATCCTGATCATCGGCATCGCGCTGCTACCGGTGGCCGCCAACGACATCGTCAACGGCAAGACCACGCTGGCCCTGCAGAACCCGGTGCTGCTTGCGGACGTCGCCTACGCCATGGGGACGCTGCTGCTGATCGTGGCGATCCAGCGGGTCTTCCGCGGGTTCCTCAGCACGATCGCGGTGCTCGCGGGGCTGGTGATCGGTACGCTGGTGGCCTGGGCGCTGGGCAGCGCGCACTTCGACGACGTCGGCGGCGCCGGCTGGGTCGGTTACACCGCGCCGTTTTACTTCGGCGTCCCCACATTCAGCGGCACCGCGATCATCTCGATGGTCGTGGTCATGCTCATCACCGCAGTCGAAACCACCGGAGATGTCTACGCCACCGGGGAGATCGTGGGGAAACGGATCAAGCGTCAAGACATCGCGGCGGCCCTCCGCGCGGACGGGCTCGCCACGACGATCGGTGGCATCCTCAACTCCTTCCCCTACACCTGTTTCGCCGAGAATGTCGGTCTCGTGCGGCTCACCCAGGTGAAAAGCCGCTGGGTGGTGGCGACGGCCGGCGTTATTATGATCATCCTGGGCTCGCTGCCCAAGGCGGCGGCGATCGTCGCCGGCATCCCGCACCCGGTGCTCGGCGGTGCGGCGCTGGCCATGTTCGCAGCCGTGGCAGTGGTCGGTATCCAGACGCTGGGCAAGGTTGACTTCAACGACCACCGCAACATCATCATCGTCGGCACCAGCGTCGGTCTGGGCATGATGGTCACCGCCCAGCCATTCATCGCCGACGCCTTCCCGGACTGGAACAAAATCATCTTCGGCAGTGGCATCACCCTCGGCGCACTGGCCGCGATCCTGCTCAATGCGATCTTCAAGCACATCGGTGGAGGCGCGGCAGTCGCGGGCCGGCCGGGCGACCACCTCGTCACCCTGAACCAGGTCAACGGCATGACCCTGGAGCGGTTCGCCGAGACGTTCGGCCGACTCGTGGAAGGCTCGCCCTGGGTGATCGAACGGGCATATGCGCAACGCCCGTTTACCGACACCGTTGCGCTGCGGTCCGCCTTTCACGACGCCCTGCTCAGCGGTAGCGACGCCGAGCAGGACACGCTGCTGAACTCCTTCGCCGACCTGGGCACCGAGGACGACGGGGCCTACACCGGGGACCACACCGCAGCCGGGTTGGGCGCCCTGGACGAGGAGACTTACGCCGAGGTCCGCGAACTGGCGGCGACCTATCGCCACCGCTTCGGGTTCCCGCTGATCGTCAGCGCCCGCGACGTCGCGGCTCGCTACGAGCGGGTACTAGCGAACGGCTGGAACCGGTTGGCGAATGCGCCCTCCGTCGAGCGCGCCACCGCACTGATCGAGATCGCCAAGATTGCCAACTACCGGTTCGACGACCTGGTCGCTGACGCCAACCCGATCGCGTCGGCCCGGGTAGCTCGTTTCGAGCAGCTGAACCGGTAAGACCGAGGAATGGATCTCGAGACGTTCAACGCGCTGCCCAGCCGCAGCGCCGTTGCCGAGCTGGCCTCCTGCTGCTCGTCGCCGAGTTGGGCGCAGCGGTTGGCGAGCGGCCGACCCTTCGCCACGGTCGGCGAGCTGATCCGGTGCGCCGATCTCGTCCTGGCCCAGCTCGGCGAGGACGAGCTCGACGCCGCCCTGGCCGGGCACCCTCGAATCGGAGAGCATCCCGGGCAGGCGTCCTCGAGACGCGAGCAGGCCGGTGTGGCGACTGCGGATGCCGAGGTGCGCACCGCACTGGTGCGGGCAAACCGAAACTACGAGGCCCGCTTCGGCCACGTCTACCTGGTCTGCGCGGACGGGCGCTCGGGCCAGGAGCTGCTCAGCGTCCTGCACGAGCGGCTGGGCAACGATGCAGCGACCGAGCGTGCCGTGCTGCGCGACGAGCTCTCCAAGATCAACCGGATCCGGCTGGCGCGGCTGGTGGGCGCGTGACGGGGATCAGTACGCACGTCCTGGATGCCGCACTCGGACGCCCGGCAGCAGGCGTGCCGGTCCGCCTGGAGGGCCCTTCCGGCGTCCTGGCCACCGCGACCACCGGCAGCGACGGACGGGTC
>JAODNG010000260.1 GCA_025465385.1 Pseudonocardiales bacterium | reverse complement strand
GTCGTTGAAGTCGAACATCGGCCACTGCCAAGCGGCGGCGGCCGTAGGCGGTGTCATCAAGATGGTGATGGCGATCCGGCACGGGATCTTGCCCAGAACCCTGCACATCACCGAGCCGCCCCCGCGCGTGGACTGGTCGGCGGGCGCGGTGTCTGTACTGACCGAGGACCAACCATGGCCACAGACGGGGCACCCGCGCCGCGCCGGTGTGTCTTCGTTCGGTGTCAGCGGCACTAACGGGCATGTCATCCTCGAACAGGCGCTGCCCACCGAGCTCACCACCAGGTCCGATCAGACCGTGAATACGGTGCTTCCATGGGTCGTATCCGCGAGGTCGGCGGCGGCGTTACGAGGCCAAGCCGATCGACTGCGCGCGCACCTGGAGATTCATCCTGAACTGCAGCCGGTGGACGTAGGGTACTCACTCGCGGCCAAAACCCCGTTCGAACACCGGGGTGTGCTGATCGCGACCGACCGGGAGGAGTTTCTCCACGGCGTCACAGCGTTGGCGAGTGAGGCGACGGCCCCCGGGCTCATCCGAGGCACTGTCCGTGCCGACGCGAAGGTCGCCTTCCTTTTCTCCGGACAGGGCAGCCAGCGGCCGGGTATGGGTCGCGAACTGTATGCGGCGTTTCCGCCGTTCGCCCGGGCTTGGGATGAGGTGTGCACGCGTTTTGACGATCACTTGGGCCGGTCTCTCCAGGATGTGATGTGGGCACCCGAGGGCTCCTTCGACGCTGAGCTGTTGGACCAGACCGCCTACACTCAGCCGGCGCTTTTCACCCTCCAAGTGGCTTTATATCGGCTCCTCGAGCGCTGCGGGGTCATTCCCGATGTGCTTCTAGGGCATTCGGTCGGCGAGATGGCCGCTGCGCACGTAGCCGGCGCGCTCTCGCTGGATGATGCGTGTGCCTTGGTCGCAGCCCGCGGTCAGGGAATGCAGGCGTGCCGATCCGGCGGCGCCATGGTGGCGATCCAGGCGGGCGAGGATGAGGTCCGTTGCTCCCTTGACGGTCTGGAAGGCAGGGCGGAAGTCGCTCTGATCAACGGCGCTACGGCAACAGTGATCGCCGGCGACGAGGACGCCGTACTGACGGTGGTTGCGCGGTGGGAGGCCAAGGGTCGCAAGACCAAGCGGCTGCGAGTCAGCCACGCATTCCACTCATTCCACATGAATCCCATGCTCGACCGGTTCAGCGCACCGCCGAATCGCTGTGCTTCCGGCGTCCCACCATCCCGATCGTCTCCACCCTCACCGGGAGAGTGGCCACCGCGGGTGAGCTGTGCTCGCCGGAGTATTGGGTGCGCCACGTTCGCGAACCGGTCCGGTTTTTCGACGGCATGCGAACGCTCGAGGCCGAGGACGTCACCGCTTTTTTCGAACTGGGACCTGATGCGACGTTGACCACGATAGGCCGGGAATGCCTCACCGAGGAGCGGCCGCTTCTGGTGCCGGCGTTACGTGCTGGCCGCTCCGAGCCGCATAGCCTCACCACGGGCCTGGCGGAACTACACGTTCGAGGCCTCCCCGTCGACTGGCGGGGTTTTTTCGACGGTCGCGGCGCTCGCCGGATCGAATTGCCTACCTACGCCTTCCAACGCCAGCGGTACTGGCTGGACGCCCCCCGGCTAATTGCTGATCGGGTGCCCCTTCAGGCAGACGCCGCAGGCTGGCGATACCGGGTGGCTTGGAAGCCTGTCGTCGTACCCGCCAGGAGCCTCACTGGCACTTGGCTGGTGGTCGCCGGCTGCTCGAACGCCGACTATGAACTAGCGGCCCTGCTCACCGCGGTACTGGTCAGCCAGGGCGTGCGGGTGGTTCCGGTCGCGCTTGATGACGCTGACCTGGACCGGGACCAGCTCATCACCAAGCTGGAGAAGGTGCTCGCCGACGGTGCCACCGTCGACGGAGTTCTGTCACTGCTCGCCCTCGATGAGACCCCGCAGGTGGGACACCCCGCGATGACAATGGGGGTTATTCGCACGGTCGCGCTGGCCCAGGCCTGGGCCGAGGCAGGGGTGGACGCGCCGTTGTGGTGCGCTACCCGCGGCGCCGTTTCGGTGGGCGATTCCGACCGGCTGCGCAGTCCCGCGCAGGCGATGGTCTGGGGTCTGGGCCGCACCGTCGGCCTCGAACATCCCCGACGCTGGGGTGGCCTCATCGACCTTCCCGAGGTGCTGGACGAGCCGGCGCTACGGCGCGCCTGCGCCGCCCTCGCGGGACTAGCCGGTGAGGACCAGCTGGCCGTGCGAGACGGCGGCGTTTTCCTTCGCCGCATCGTGCGTGGCGACCACGTGCAGTCGCAACCCAGGACGTGGCGCCCCCGTGGCAGCGTCCTGATCACCGGCGGTACCGGTGCAGTGGGCGCGCATGCAGCCCGCTGGTTGGCCCGTAACGGCGCCGAACACCTGATTCTGGTCAGCCGCCGCGGGCTGAACGCTTCGGGTGCGGTCGAGCTGCGCGACGAACTCACGATGCTCGGTACACAGGTCACCGTCGCCGCATGCGACGTGGCTGACAAGGAGAGCCTGGCCGGGCTGCTCAGCTCGCTGCCCACCGGGCACGCCCTGACGGCGGTCGTGCACGCCGCCGGGATCAGCGGCCGGTTCGCTGCACTGACCGAGGTGGACGCAGCCGAGTTCGCTGAGGTGGTCTCTGCCAAGGTGGCCGGCGCCATCCACCTGGACCTCCTGCTAGAGGGTCACCCGCTAGACGCCTTTGTGTTGATCTCCTCGATCGCGGGTGTGTGGGGTAGCGGCGGCCAGGTCGCCTACGCGGCGGGCAATGCCTTCCTCGACGCGCTCGCGCACCAGCGCCGCGCCCGCGGGCTGGTCGCCACCTCCGTGGCGTGCGGCCCGTGGGCTGAGGGCGGCATGGCCGCCGATCCCACGATCAGCACGCATCTACTCCAGCGCGGTCTGCCGACCATGGCGCCCCAGGTCACCTCCGTGGCCCTGTGGCAGGCGGTTGCCGCGGGTGACACCGCATCCATCGTCGCTGACGTGGACTGGCCACGCTTCTTGCCCACCTTCACCGCCGCCCGCGTCAGCCACCTCTTCGAGGACATGTCCGAGGCCGGCGGCGCGGCCAGCCCGACCGACGTGGACCTCGACGAGAACGTGTGGAGGCCACGGCTGGCCGGTGCCTCCGAGTCCGAACGTGGACAGATACTGTTGCAGCTGGTTCGTGCGGAAGCGGCCGAGATCCTCGGGCATGCCACACCCATGGACATCGACGCCGAGCGCCAGTTCCTCGATCTTGGATTCGATTCGCTCGCCGCTGTCGAGCTGCGCACGCGCCTGGCCCAGGCGACCGGTTTGACGCTGCCGGCCACGGTGGTCTTCGACCAGCCGACGGCCACCGCGCTCGCCCGCTACCTCGGCACGCAGCTTGCCGGTGACGCCGTCCCCGCACACGTCGAGCACAACCGAGCGCCGGGTGGGGAGCTGGAGACGGTTCGTTTTCTCTACCGACGAGCCTGCGCGCTCGACATGTTCGACGCTGGCCTTGATGTGCTGAAGGCCGCTGCCAGGCTCCGCCCCGTCTTTCACAGCGCAGCCGAGCTCGGCAACGCCGTGGAACTGGTGCAGCTCGCCGCCGGCCCGGCCAGCCCCGCCCTGGTGTGTTGCCCCCCGTATGTCGCGCCTTGCGGGCCGCATAACTACGCGCGGCTGGCCCTGAGCCTGCAACAGCTCCGCGACGTCTACTCGCTGACCCACCCTGGCTTCGGTGACGGCGAACCCGTTCCCGCCACCGCCGAGTTGGTCGTTGCGATGCAAGCGGAGGCCGTACGCCGCCGTCTGGGCAACACTGCGTTCGCGATGGTCGGATACTCCTCCGGGGGTTGGTTCGCGCACGCCATTACCGCCCATCTTGAAACCCTGGGGATCTTCCCGACCGCGGTGATACTGCTCGATTCCCTCGCCCTGCGAGATGACGCCTGGGACCAGGTCCGGCCGCCGCTGAAAACCATGGCGCTCAACGACCAGGCGTTCGCATTGATGACCGCCGACCAATTGACTGCCATGGCCGCATACTTTCGTCTGTTCGAGAATTGGGAACCCGCCACCATCACCACTCCCGTACTTCTGCTGCGCGCTACGGAATGCGTCCCTGAGTGGGCAGGCGAACCGATCAGTGACGAGTACTGGCGCGCTTCCTGGGACTTATCACACGAGATTTTGGACGTGCGCGGCGACCACCTATCGCTCATGAAAGAGGATGTCGCCTCGACGGCCTTTACACTGCATCGCTGGCTCGAAGATCAGGAGCGCTCATCGCGGATCGCTGCCTACGCCTTATCTCCGAGCTTATCGACGGGCCGCGATAGTCACGCGATCCCGATGCCGAGAGTACCAGTCTGGTTAACCAGCACTCAGCTTCGCGCGCGGAGCGATCATGGACGTGAGGAGGTCGTCGATGACCGTGGCAGGGCCAGATGATCCGCTCGCTGTTCCACCCGACCAGTGCGAATCCTCGCTGTCTGCCGCCCCAACGGGTGATGGTGTCATTGTTCACGTATCAGAGCCGCAACCCCGCGGCTCTTAATCAAGTGTCGTCGTGCTCACGGTGGAGAGGAACTATGGTGGTACAAACGGCATCTGGAGCAATGCACATCAAGGATCCGGAAGACGGTCCGAAGACGGTTCAGGATACGTTCAACGCAGGTGACCTCGACGGGCTGGTCGGGCTGTACGAGACCGAGGCGGTAGTTGTCTTGGGTCCTGGCCAGGTCGCTTCCGGTTCCGGTGCTATCCGAGAAATGTTTTCCGGTCTCTTGGCGACCGGTGGACGGCTCGAATTGAAATATGGGAGGAACAGTCTCCGTCAGGTGGGAGATCTTGCACTGAGGACCCTAGAATGGACGCTTAAGAGTAACGACCCTGACGGCGATTCCGTGACTATGGGTGGTCTCGCGGCAGTTGTCCTCCGGCGGCAGCCGGACGGGTCCTGGCGTCTCGTCATCGATAATGCGTGCCCCTTCGGGGAAACACTGGCCTGATCGCCGGTAATGGGTGACACGTGACGCCACCGGCGCTGGCACGTCGCGTACCACGGTGCCTTTCGTCCTCACCGACCGCGGACCTCAGTGACCCTGGGGCCGCCAGGAGACCTCCGCCGGTCGGGGCGCAGCCACACCAGATAGCCGAACTGCTGCTGCGGATAGCCACCGGCGAGGTCGACCGACTCAGCGGGCGTCACCTCTCCGTACACGACGATCTTGACATGCTGCTGAGCCTTACCGACGACGTCCTGCGCGACGGCCTCTACTTGCTACGGCTACACGGCCTGCCGACGACCAGTCTCCCGGGGTCGACGGGCACTTTCGTTAATTCGGGCCCAGACACACCGCAGAAGACGCCCGAGTAATTGGGAAAGAATTGAGGAGCCCCGATGTACCTCACGCAAGGCCTGCACCGGGCCGTGCAGCAGAATCCCGACGGGATCGCCACGATCTTCGGTGATCGGGTACGAAGCTTCGTAGAGCAGGCTGACCGGGTGGCGCGGCTGGCCGGCGCACTACGGCGACTCGGCGTCGAACCCGGAGACCGGGTGGCCTACCTAGGGTTGAACTCCGATCGGTTCATCGAGTACTACCTCGCGGTGCCATGGGCGGACGCGGTACTCAACCCCGTCAACGTCCGCTGGTCACCGGCGGAGATCGCCTACTCGTTGAAGGACTCGCAGACCCGAGTGCTGCTGGTGGACGACGCCTTTATCCCGCTGCTTCCCGCCATTCGGGACCGATACATCGAGCTGAACACCCTCATCTATGTGGGGGATGCTGGGCCGCCGCCCGGCATGCTCGGTTACGAAGAACTGGTCGCCGCGGGACCGGCGGTCGACGACGTCCGCAGGGGCGGCGACGCCCTTGCGGCGCTGTTCTACACCGGCGGCACTACCGGCTTTCCCAAAGGGGTCATGCTTTCTCACGCCAATCTGCTTACCTCGGCACTGGGCTCGATGGCGACCGGAGGGTTCGGCTCCTGGGAGCGATTCCTGTACGCCGTGCCGATGTTCCATCTCGCGGGCCTAGGAGCGTTCATCGGGGTCGGCCTCGCCGGCGGGACTCAGGTCATCGTGCCGGTATTCGACCCAATCGCGGTGCTGGCGGCGATCGAGCAGCACCGGGTCACCGACACTCTGCTCATCCCAATCATGATCCAACTGATTGTCGACCATCCACAACGTGCCGAGCACGACCTGTCAAGCCTGCAGCTGCTCAGCTACGCGGGCTCCCCGATCGCGCTGCCGTTGCTCGATCGGGCCCGTAAAGCCCTTCCTGGGGCTGGCCTCACCCAGGGCTACGGGCTAACCGAATGCGGGGTGATCAGCCTGCTGCTGCCCGCTGATCACGAGGACGACAGCTCTCATCCGGACCGGCGCGCGTCGGGAGGGCGGGCCGCTCCGCATGCTGAGGTGCGCATCGTCGACTCAGAAGACCGGGAACTTCCGCGGGGCCAGGTCGGAGAGATAGTGGTTCGCGGGGGGTCCACGATGTTGGGCTACTGGGGCAAGCCGGAGGAGACCGCCATAGCGCTACGCGGCGGTTGGATGCACACCGGAGATGCCGGCCGGATGGACGCCCACGGCTATCTCTCCATCGTCGACCGGATCAGGGACATGATCGTCACGGGTGGGGAGAACGTCTATTCCGCCGAGGTGGAAAACGCCGTCGCCACCCACCCCGCAGTCGCGAAGTGCGCTGTCATCGGGGTGCCCGACGAGCAGTGGGGCGAGCGGGTGCATGCCGTGGTCGTGTGCACGCCGGGAGCCCAGGCGAGCGAACAGGAGATCCGAGCCCACACCAAGACCCTCATCGCCGGCTACAAGGCCCCCCGCACCGTCGAGTTCGTCGAAACCCTGCCCGTGACCCCGATCGGGAAGGTCCTCAAACGAGAGCTCCGCGCGAAAGTACTGGACCGACACTGAGCGCCGGTCAAACCAGGTCCTATCCAGATAACCCATGATCGAAAAAACGCGATGAACCGTCGAGTGGGGGACCTGATGGGACGCCGGTCCACGAGAGCCTCGCTGATGTCGGCCGAGACGCCGCCTCCGGTTAGCGCAAGCCGGCCAAGCTGTGCGCGAATTGACAGCGCCAATGTCATATAGCTGACAGCTGGCGACGTGACGGCCGCAGACAATCCCAATAGTCAGCAGACGGAAGGAGTCACGGTGGGACAGGCGGCGTGATCGTCTCAGCGCGACTCCTTTTTGGTCGATTGGAACTACTTGAACAGCTGGGCGTGGCGCCGGCTCCGGCACCTGGCGTAGCGAACTGAGTTAATCGCTTCAAATTTCGCCTTCGGGAAGATACCCGGTTTTGTGCGGCGAGGCACCTCCTCGGCGATCCTCGGAAGGGGCCTGCGATGTCGATGACAACCACCCAGACCGGCTACGCCCGCACTGGCACC
>JAODNG010000231.1 GCA_025465385.1 Pseudonocardiales bacterium | reverse complement strand
GAGGTCTGTGTGGTGGTGGCCTGCGGGCGCAATGAGACACTGCGGGCCAGGCTGGTCGAGCGTGCCACTCTGCTGACACCGGAGTTTCGCAGCTCCAGCCCGGCCCAGCGGCTGGTGCCGCTGGGCTGGACCTCGGAGATGCCGACGCTGACCGCGGCCGCTGACGTCGTGGTGACCAATGCCGGCGGGGCGACGGCACTGGAGGCGGTGGCGTGCGGACGTGCAGTGCTGATGTTCGAGCCGATCGCCGGGCACGGCAAGGCCAACGCCGACCTCATGGCGCAGGCGGGTCTCGCCACCGTATGCAATGGACCGGCGGAGCTGATCGACGCGTTGCGCGCTCTCGCGGCCCAGCCCGCGCTGCTCGCCGAAGCCCAGCAGCGCGCGCTGACCCACATCGGTGCTCTTGACTTCGATGCCGAGATCGCCGCGCTGCCCGCGTTGGCCCGCCACCACGGTGCCCGCCCACTGTCCGCGCCGGACGCCTTCTTCGCCCACGCCGCCACCCGCACGGTTCCCCAGCAGGTCGGCGCCGTGCTGATACTCGCCGACCAGCCGGCCCTCGGGGCGCCGCAACAGCTCGCCGACCACATTGCCGCGCTGATCACCGACCGTGCGCCCGCGTTGCCGATGCTGCACCGCCGGCTGGATCTGCGGCCAGGCCGGCGGCCTCGGTGGCTACCCGTCGACGATGTCGACCCGGCGCGGCACGTGCGAGTCCGAACGGTCGGTACCGCCCGCGGGATCTCCTGGTCAGCGGCCCTGCGCGAGTTCTTCAGCATTCCAGTCCCGCTGGACACCCCCCCGTGGCAACTCGAGGTAGTCCACGACGCCGACACCGCCCGGATCACACTCCTGGCGAAGATGCACCACAGCCTGGGGGACGGCCTCGCCGTCACCGCCACCCTGATCGGGTTGCTGTCCGACCACGAGTCCCCCCGCATTCAGCGGGCCCAACAGGGTTATTCACGCCTTTTTAACCCCGCTGAGCCGGCTGAACGCGCCACGTGGCGGTCCAGAGCCCTGTACGTGAGGCGGGTGGTTCGGGGATTGGTCAGCTTGGCTAGTGCAGGCCAGGCGCCGGCGGGGGGACCGGTCGGCACCAGCACTGCCACGCGCGACTACGCCATGGTGGAGCTGCGGGCGGCTACCGTACGGGCCACCGCCCGGCAGCACGGGGTGGGCACCACCTCGCTGCTGCTCGCGCTGGTCGGCGAGGCACTGCACCGCGCCGATCCGGTGGGTACCGCGGCGCACGATCGGCTGCGGGTGATGACACCGCGGACCACCCACGCGATCCGGCGGGCCGGTGGCAGTGACCACGGAGGTTTTTACCGCGGCAACCACACCGCTGCGCTGGCCTTGGACCTACCCGTTGGACCGATGCCATCGACCTGGCGGATCGTCGCGGTTGCCGACGCGCTGGCGAGGCTGGAACGGGCCGACCAGCCGGTCGCCGCCCAGGCCGTGGTCGACGCGCTGGGCCGGCTGCCAGCGCCGCTGCACGCCCGGCTGGTGCGGCTGATTTATCGGCGGCGGTACTTCTCGCTGATCGCATCAGTGTTGCCGGGGCCGCGAAAGGCGCATTATGTGAAGGGAGTCCGGGTCGTCTCGGTGTTTCCGGTGCTGCCGCTCGCCGACGGCGTCGGGTTGGCTGTTGGTTTTCTGACCTGGGGAGACATGATCGGAGTGGGGGTGAGCGCAGACACCGGGCTCGTGCCCGATCCAGCCGGATTCGCTGGTGCACTACGTCGGGCCTTCGAGGAGCTGGCGACCGACGCACCGCGTAGCCCCACAGTCCAGAACACAACGCAGGAGTGAGGCGTGCCGAACTCGACGTCGACGATGTTCTTCGTCGCGGTGCCGGCCGCGGTGGCCGGGGCGGCGAGTTTCGGGCTGGCCAGCGCGGTCCAGCAGCGCGCCACCAAGGAGGTGCCGACCACCGGCACGCTCGACCCGCGGCTAATTCTGGAGCTGATCCAGCGGCCGGTGTGGGTGCTGGGGGTGGGGACCGTCGTCGTGGGTCTGAGCCTGCAGCTCGTCGCCCTCGCGTTCGGGCCGCTGGTGCTCGTGCAGCCGTTGCTGGTGACCGGCGTGCTGTTCGGCGCGGTGTTCGCCGCGCTGCTGGCCCATCGCCGCGTGGACCGGCTGATAGTACTGGGCTCACTGGGGTGCGTGGCTGGCCTCTCCGCCTTCCTGGTGCTGGCCCATCCGACCAACGCGTCGACCCAACTTTCCGATGACGTCTGGCCGCTATTGCCGCTGGCTATCACGCTGGGTGTGCTCGTGGTGGGGTGCCTCGCCGTGGCCGCCCGGTTCTCCGGGGCAGTGCACGTCGCAGCATTGGCAGCGGCAACCGGAGTGCTCTATGGGCTCACCGCCGGTCTGATGAAGGTGGTCACCAGCCAGTTCCGGTCCGGTGGATTCGTCGAACCATTCGGGCATCCGGTGCTCTACGTGGTCTGCGCGGTAGGCCCGATGGGCTTCCTGCTCAGCCAGAACACCTTCCAGCAGGGCACGTTGATCGCCCCGGCACTGGCCATCATCACGATCGTCGATC
>JAODNG010000218.1 GCA_025465385.1 Pseudonocardiales bacterium | reverse complement strand
GGATGACCGTCTCGGAAGAACACACCCGTAGGCCCGCTATCGGGCAGGGCGGCGACGACGTCGACGGCTGCCTGTTCGGGTGTGCGATCGGCTGTGGGCAGCATCCGGGTCCGGACCCTGCCGGGTGAGACTGTGTCGAACCCGGCGCACACAGGACTGTCCCCCGGTGGTGTATGTAAAAGTAGCTATCATGCAGCGCCAGCCCAGCGCCAGGCGGCCGAGCCAAACCCGGCCGCAGGCGTCGGATCCGGCAGACCGGCTGCTTACCGTGCCGAACGTGCTCAGCCTGCTCCGGCTGGCAGGTGTACCGCTGTTTCTGTGGCTGCTGCTGGGCCCGCACCATGACCTGCTCGCGGTGCTCGTGCTGGCCCTGTCGGGTCTCACCGATTGGCTGGACGGCAAACTCGCCCGGCTGCTGAACCAGTACAGCAGGCTGGGCTCGTTGCTCGATCCTGCGGTAGACCGGCTGTACACGCTGAGCACACTGCTCGCGTTCGGTATGCGGGAAGTCCTTCCCTGGTGGGTGGTGGCGGTGCTGCTCGGCCGGGACCTGGCGTTGTTGCTCGCTCTGCCCGTGCTGCGGCACCATGGCTACGGCCCGCTGCCGGTGCACTACGTGGGCAAGGCAGCGACTCTCTGCCTGCTCTATGCCTTTCCATTCCTGCTACTCGCCCACGACGCGCATGGTTGGGTAGGCGCGGTGGCTCAGGCGTTCGCGGTGGCGTTCACCGGATGGGGCGGCGCGCTGTACGTGTGGTCCGGAGTCATGTACTTACTTCAAGTTCAGCTGACGGTGCGCGCCGCGAGGGACGCCACCGGTTGAATGAATGGGGGATGATGTGGAGGAGCCTGCGGTGGTCCCCGAGGACCTGCGGTATACCCCTCAGCACGAGTGGGTGCTAGCTGGCGCGGAGGGCACTGTGCGGATCGGCATCACCGACTATGCGCAGCGGCAACTCGGAGACGTCGTTTACGTGCAGTTGCCGCCGGTCGGGAACTCGGTGGCGCCGGGAGAACCGGTCGGTGAAGTGGAGTCGACCAAGAGTGTGTCAGACCTCTTCGCGCCGGTAGCGGGTGAGGTGATCGCCTGCAACGATGCGCTGCAGGACAACCCTGAATTGGTCAACTCCGACCCCTACGGGGTGGGCTGGATGATCGAAGTCCAGCTGGCGGAGCGATCAGCAACGGACTCATTGATGAATGCCGACGACTACCGCATGCTCATCGAGGAGGACGGCTGACCTCCGTCCTCGGGCCTGCAGGTGGCACGATAGGTTGTGGTCCGATCAACGACGACCACCCCCGTGAGGAGAGCCCAGCGTGAGCACCAACGACGGGCCCGGTGTGCCACCGGAGCGGGGCCCGGAGCAGACATCGACGTTCCGAGCGGACTTTCTCGCCGAAGTCGAGGGTGTCGAGGCCCCGGCGCCGCCAGTTGCCGGCCTCGATGCATTGTCTGCCGGCTCGGCTCTGCTGGTGGTCAAGCGTGGCCCTAACGCCGGTTCGCGGTTCCTTCTCGACCGGTCCACCACGAGCGCGGGCCGGCATCCGGAAAGCGATATCTTTCTTGACGACGTGACGGTTTCTCGCCGGCACGCCGAGTTCCGCCGCGAGGGCGGCGAGTTCGTTGTGGTGGACGTCGGCAGCCTCAACGGCACCTACGTCAACCGCGAGCCGGTGGACACGGCTCTGCTGGCCAATGGTGATGAGGTGCAGATCGGCAAGTTCCGGCTGGTGTTCTTGACCGGTCCGCGCGCCGGGGACCGAGGGGCTGACCAGGGGTCCCGGTGACAGTTCCGGGCCGCTCCGGGGATCTCTCCGGGGCGAGCATCGGGTCAGTGCTCGCGCAGCTGCGGGCGGATTTTCCTGACGTCACCATCTCAAAGATCAGATTCCTGGAATCCGAGGGGCTCGTCCAGCCGGAACGAAGCGCTGCGGGCTACCGGCAGTTCTCGCCTGAGGACGTTCAACGGCTGCGCTACGTGCTGGCCGCCCAGCGCGACCATTACCTCCCGTTGAGGGTCATCAAAGAGCATCTTGACTCGTTGGACCGCGGTGGCTCGGAGGGTCTGTCCGCAAAACACGCCGATGTGAGCTGGCCACGATCCGCCCCGGGCTGGGCGGAGAACCTCGACACCATCGATACCACCCGCGTCACCCAGGAGGAGCTGCTCGCCGTCGCCGGCATCGGCCGCGCGGCGCTGACCGAGCTCGAGCAGTTCGGTCTGGTACGGCCGGGTTCAGCCGGCTTCTACGACACCGATGCGGTGCTAGTGGCAAAGACCGCCCGGGCGATGACCGATTTCGGGCTCGAACCGCGGCACCTACGCTCCTTCCGCGCATCGGCCGACCGGGAGGTGGGACTGCTGGCGCAGATTGTCACTCCGATGAGTCTGCAGCGAGATCCCGACGCGCGAGCTCGCGCCGACGAGGTGGTTCGGGAGTTGGCGGTGCTGTCATTGCGGCTACATGCGCTACTCGTGAAGATCGGGCTGCGGGGCGTCATCGGCAACTGAACGAATTTGGGTTGCTGCGGGACTCGGCATCGGGAGGGTGCCGCGTGTAGCGTCTGAGGGTAGCGATGGTGGAGACTTGACTGGGCTGGCAGCGAACGGCCGGTACCTAATCCACCGCCGAGCACGACGATCCTCGAGGCACC
The DNA here is from genome assembly GCA_025465385.1 of Pseudonocardiales bacterium. Taxonomy (GTDB): domain Bacteria; phylum Actinomycetota; class Actinomycetes; order Mycobacteriales; family Pseudonocardiaceae. The sequence continues at coordinate 7,512 of JAODNG010000218.1, read as the reverse complement.
CGGATGGCAGGGTGCGCCGGGAGGGAGGCGCAACGCGATGAGCGAGATGCGTGTCGTCGGGGTCCGGGTGGAGTTGCCGGCGAACCAGCCGATCCTGTTGCTTCGGGAGACCGAGGGCGAGCGCTACCTGCCGATCTGGATCGGTTCGGGCGAGGCGACTGCCATCGCCTTGGAGCAGCAGGGCGTGCAACCGGCCCGACCCATGACTCACGACCTGCTAAAAGATGTGATCAGCGCGCTGGGCAGGGAGTTGAAACAGGTTCGGATCACCGAACTGCAAGAAGGCACCTTCTTCGCGGAGCTGGTCTTCGACGGTAATGTGCGGGTTTCCGCTCGGCCCAGCGACTCGGTCGCTCTAGCGCTGCGGGTTGGGGTGCCAATCCACGTCGAGGAGTCAGTGCTCTCCGAGGCGGGGTTGATCATCCCTGATGAGCAGGAGAACGAGGTCGAAAAGTTCCGAGAGTTCCTCGACTCGGTGTCCCCGGAGGACTTCCGCGGAGCGGATACCTAATAGCTGTCGCGAGCGGACACGCCCGCTGGGCGCTGCCCTTAAGTTAAGGTTGAGGGTGAGGCTCCGCGCGTCGGATTGACCCACCACCCATCGACGCCTACCGTCGACCCTCACAGCAAGTTGGGCCAGTGTGATCCGCCCCGAACGGCCGGAGGATTCCGTCACGGGCCGCGTGGCTCACGAGCGACCGACGCAAGGCGTGGAGGCATGGGTGGTCGATGGACCGCAGGGCGCAGCGGGCGAGCCTGCGGCGCAAGACACCCTGTTCCCCGATTCCGTTCTGGCTGATCCGCATGGTTTGACCGACCAACTGCTCGGCTACCGAGGTCCAGCGGCTTGCCAGATCGCCGGGATCACCTACCGTCAGCTGGACTACTGGGCGCGGACAAACCTGGTTGTGCCCTCGATTCGCGGCGCCTCCGGCTCCGGCAGCCAACGGCTGTACTCGTTCAAAGACATCCTGGTGCTCAAAGTGGTCAAGCGGCTGCTGGACACCGGTGTCTCGCTGCAGAACATCCGGGTGGCCGTCGAGCACCTGCGTCGCCGCGGAGTTCGCGACTTGGCTCGGATCACGCTGTTCAGCGATGGCACCACGGTCTACGAGTGCACCTCCCCTGAGGAGGTGGTGGATCTGTTGCAGGGCGGCCAGGGTGTGTTCGGCATCGCCGTCAGTGGTGCGATGAAGGAAATCGCCGGGTCGATCAGGCAGTTTCCCCCGGAGCGCGCCGACGGTGGACACGTGGCGACAGCTCCAGAGGACGAGCTGACCAAGCGTCGACGGACGCGTCGAATCAGCTGAAGCGCAGCTGTGTAGCTGGTCACAGCGGGTGCCGGGAGCACAAGGGTCGTAATACTCCACGGGTACGGTAGATGAGTAGTCGCCGAGCCGTGCCGGATACCATCGTTGCCCTGGCGTCGAAGGAGCGAACCTTCGCAATGAATACAGCCGACCGTCGCTCACTGTCCGACCTGGAGCACGGCACCCCGTTCGCGCACCGACACATCGGGCCGCGTCCGGCTGAGGTGGCCCGAATGCTGGATGTCATCGGCGTGGAGTCATTGGAGCAGCTCGCCCAGCTTGCGCTCCCGCCCGGCCTCCTGGACCAAGCCGCCGACCCGGAAATCGTCGCAGAGCTTCCAACGGCGGCCACAGACGTGCAGGCATTGGCCGAACTGCGCGCGCGGGCCGCCCGGTGTCATCCGCGGGTTCCGATGATCGGGATGGGGTACCACGGCACCGTGACTCCGCCGGTGATCCGCCGCTCGGTGCTGGAGAACCCGGCCTGGTACACCGCTTATACGCCTTACCAACCGGAGATATCCCAAGGTCGGCTGGAAGCGCTGCTCAACTTCCAGACAATGATCTGTGACCTCACCGCGCTACCGCTGGCCAACGCATCGTTGCTCGACGAAGCCACGGCGGCCGCCGAGGCGATGGCCTTGCTGCATAGGGCGAGCCGGATCACGTCAACGCGATTCGTCGTCGACGCCGACACGTTGCCGCAGACGCTGGCTGTGCTGGCTACCCGTGCGGAGCCGCTGGGGATCGAGCTGGAGACCGCGGATGTAGGCAGCGGGCTGCCGGACGGCGACTTCTTCGGAGTGCTGCTGTCCTATCCAGGCGCTTCCGGTGCGTTGCGCGACCACGCGCTGCTGATCGAGCAGGCGCACCAACGCGGCGCAGCGGTAGCCGTCGCGGCCGACCCGCTCGCGCTGACATTGCTGGTACCGCCGGGAGATATCGGCGCCGACGTGGCGATCGGATCCACTCAGCGCTTCGGTGTACCGATGGGTTTCGGTGGGCCGCACGCCGCCTATCTGGCGCTACGCAGCGGGCTGGAGCGCCAGCTGCCGGGTCGCCTGGTCGGGGTGTCCCGTGACGCAGACGGCTCGCCGGCATTGCGCCTGACGCTGCAGACTCGGGAGCAGCACATTCGTCGGAACAAGGCCAACAGCAATATCTGCACCGCGCAGGTGCTGCTGGCCGTGATCGCCTCAATGTATGCGGTGTACCACGGCCCGGAGGGGCTGCGGGACATCGCGCGGCGGGCGCACCGGATGGCCGCGGTGCTCGCCGCTGGCCTACGCGACGGCGGCGTCGACGTGGTGTCCGACGCCTTCTTCGACACGGTTTTTGCCAAGGTGCCAGGCCGGGCCGCTGAGGTGGTCAGCGCCGCTCGCTCGGCCGGCGTGGACCTGCGGCAGGCCGATCGCGATCACGTGGGGATCAACTGCGCTGAGACCACAACTCGGGAGCACCTTCGGGTGGTATGGGAGGCCTTCGGCGTACAGGACGGTGATCCGGACGCCCTCGATCGCGAGATTCCGGACGCGATCCCGGACACGTTACGGCGAACCTCACCGTTTCTCACCCACCCGGTGTTCTCCGCCCACCGCAGTGAAACAGCGCTGCTGCGCTATCTACGCATGCTGGCCGACAAGGACGTGGCGCTGGACCGCAGCATGATTCCGCTGGGCTCCTGCACGATGAAGCTCAACGCCACTGCCGAGATGGAACCGATCAGCTGGCCACAGTTCGCCGAGCTGCATCCGTTCGCGGCGCGGGAAGACGCGCAGGGCTTGCTCGACGTAATCAGCGACCTGGAGCGCTGGCTGGCCGCACTCACCGGCTACGACGCGGTGAGCCTGCAGCCCAATGCCGGCAGCCAAGGCGAGTTCGCGGGCCTGCTGGCGATCCGCGCCTACCACCGCAGCCGCGGCGAGACCGGTCGCGACGTCTGCCTCATCCCGTCGAGCGCGCATGGCACCAACGCTGCGTCGGCGGTGATGGCCGGGATGCGGGTCGTGGTCGTCGGGTGTGACCGCAATGGCGACGTCGACCTCGACGATCTTCGAGCGAAAATCGCCAAGCACGGTACCGAGCTGGCCGCCATCATGATCACCTATCCGTCCACGCACGGGGTATACGAGCGCGGTGTGACGCAGGTCTGCGAGCTGGTGCATGACGCCGGGGGACAGGTCTATGTCGACGGGGCCAATCTCAACGCGCTGCTCGGATTGGCCCGACCGGGTCGCTTCGGCGCTGACGTCAGCCACCTCAACCTGCACAAGACGTTCTGCATCCCGCACGGCGGCGGAGGCCCGGGAGTGGGTCCGATCGGCGTGCGGGCGCACCTGACGCCATTCCTACCCGGGCACCCGGAGACGGCCCCCGACGCACCGGTAGGTCCGGTATCTGCGGCACCCTGGGGCAGTGCTTCGATCCTGCCGATCAGCTGGGCCTACATCCGGATGATGGGTGCTGATGGCCTGCGTCGCGCCACGCTCACTGCGGTGGCGGCTGCTAACTACATCGCCCGACGCCTCGAACCGTACTTTCCCGTGCTCTATACCGGCAGCTGCGCTGATGGCTCGACCGCGCCAGTTGGCCTCGCCGGGCTGGTGGCGCACGAATGCATTCTGGATCTACGGCCGATCACCAAGGCCACTGGCGTCACCGTGGAGGATGTAGCCAAGCGGCTGACCGACTACGGCCTGCACGCCCCGACGATGTCCTTTCCGGTGGCCGGGACCTTGATGGTCGAGCCCACCGAAAGCGAGGATCTTGCTGAGCTTGATCGATTCTGCGATGCCATGATCGCGATCCGGGACGAGATCGACCGGGTCGCCGAGGGCGAATGGCCTGCAGAGGACAATCCGCTTCGCTGTGCGCCACACACCGCGAGTTGTCTGGCGGACAAGTGGGACCATCCCTATAGCCGGGAACTCGCCGCCTACCCGACGGGGCGGGCGGTAGCCAAGGTGTGGCCGCCGGTTCGGCGGATCGACCAGGCTTACGGGGACCGCAACCTGATGTGTTCCTGTCCCCCGGTGGAGGAGCTCAGCTCCTGACGAGAGTTCCCTGATCAAGGGCTTAGCGCAGCGCGGGTCATTAGCGCAGCCGCTCCGCTACAACGTGGGTCGCGTCGCGGACCGTACCGACGTACTCCTCGACCAGATCCTCCAACGCGACGACGCCTTCGGTGCTCGCATCGGGCCCAACGACCCGGGCAAGGTGGCTGCCGGAGCGGCGTAGCAGCGCCAGTGCCTCGCCGAGCTTCGCCGTGGACGCCACGTCAGGTAGCGGGCGAGCGATGCCTGCCGGCACCGGTGTGTCCGGGGGTTTGCCGAGCAACCCGAGCACGTCTTTGACGTGCAGGTAGCCCACCAGCTGCGAGTAACCCGCCGGGCCCTCGGCCCGGAGCGGGAAGCGGGAGAAACCGGTCTGCGCTACGGCGCGCTCGATGTCGCCCAAGGTGGGTTCGGCAGGAACCGTCGTCAGCCCGGCTATCGGGATGAGCACGTCGGCGACGCTGCGCTGCCTGGTTGACAACGTTTGGGTCAACCTGCGTTGTTCTTGGCTGTCCAGCAGTCCTTCCCGGCTGGAGTCAGCGATCAGATTCGCTAGTTCCTCGGGGCTGTAGGCACTGCCCAACTCGTTTCGAGGCTGCACGCCAAAGAGGTGCAGAACCAGCCGTGCGACGTGGCTGAACAGCGAGATGACTGGTCGAGCCAGCCGCGTGAAGGCGACCAGCGGGGGCACCATCCACAGTGCCGTGCGCTCGGGGCCCGCGATGGCGATGTTCTTCGGCACCATCTCTCCAAGCAGGATGTGCGCCACTGTGACGATGCCCAGCGCGATGATGAAGGCGACGGTATGAGTTACTGCTTCGGGAACGCCGAGCGGATCCGTGAACCGCTCGAGCTGGGCGGCGACGGCGGGTTCGCCCAGCGAGCCGAGCCCCAGCGAGCTGATGGTGATCCCGAGCTGTGCCGCGGCCAGCATCAGCGGCAGCTGCTGCCCGGCGCGGATCACCGTGGCAGCCCGCAGTACCCCTCGCTTGGCCATCGTCTCCAACCGGTCTCGCCGAGCGCTGATCAGGGAGAACTCGGCACCGACGAAGAACGCGTTACCGGCAAGCAGCAACAGCGCAACGAGCAGCACGGCGGCACTCACGGCAGCGCCTGCTCAGCGAGCGCGGTCCGGGTGAGTCGCAGATCCGCAATGCGACGGCGGTCCATCCGCACCACGGTCAACCGCCACCCGTCGAGCGCAACCTTGTCGCCGACGTCAGGAATGCGGCCCAGCCGCTCCAGCACGAGTCCGGCCACGGTCTCGTAGTCGCCCTCGGGCATCACAAGACCCACCGCATCGGCCACCTCGTCGGCTCGTAACAGCCCGGAGATGATCCAGCTCTGCTCATCCAGAGTTTGCACTGGGGACACCTCCAACGGATCATGCTCATCGCGGACCTCACCGACGATCTCCTCCACCAGGTCCTCGAGGGTGACGATCCCCGCGGTACCGCCGTACTCGTCGACGACGATCGCGACTTGAAGACCCTGGCCCCGTAACCGGTCCAGCAGCGCATCACCGTCCAGCGAGCTCGGCACAGTGGGGACCGTGCTGGCCAGCGCTCCGACGCGGGACGCCGCACGCAGACCGGCTGGCACCGCGAAGGCCTGCTTGACGTGCACCACGCCGCGCACGTCGTCGAGGTCGCTGCCGTAGACCGGGAAACGCGACAATCCGGTCCGCAGCGCGGCGTCCACCAGGGCAAGTACCGGTTCATCCGCCCGCAGCGCTTGGACCCGGACCCGGGGGGTCATCAACTCCTCAGCGGTGCGCTCACCGAAGCGCAACGAACGATCCAGCAAGGTTGCGGTGCCCTGATCCAGCGTGCCCTGTGCGGCGCTGCTACGAACCAACGAACCCAGCTCCTGCGGTGAACGAGCGGAGCGCAGATCCTCGGCCGGTTCGATCCCCAGCCGCCGGACAATCCAGTTCGCCGCCCCGTTCAGGGTGGCGATCAACCAGCGGAAGCCGAGGGAAAACGCATTGACCACCCCAGCGACCTGCCGAGCCGTCTGCAGCGGCCTGGAGATCGCCAGATTTTGCGGCACGAGCTCGCCGAAGACCATCGACAAAGCGGTCGCCAACGTCAACCCGACCCCCAGCGAGACCCCGTCGACGGCGCTCGTGGAAAGTCCCACCGCTTGCAAGGCGGGCCGAATCAACCCGGCGATGGCCGGCTGGGCCACGTACCCGGTGAGCAAAGTGGTGATGGTGATGCCGACCTGAGCGCCGGAGAGCTGAAAGGACAGCGTGTTGCGAGCATGCTGGACCTGGCGGGACCGACGGTCGCCGACCTGCTGGACGTGCGCGTCGACAGTGCTGCGTTCCAGCGTGGTGAGGGCGAATTCGCCAGCGACGAAGACGAAGGTGCCTGCGGTCAGTGCGGCGAGCCCGAACAGACCCCACAATGGGGACAAGAAGTCCCATATGTCGCGTAGGACGCCCATCATATCGTCCGCACGGATGGCGAGTCGGGGTGGCCGGGCCCCCAGCCCGGCGACCTACAGCAGCCGGGCGTCGATGCGGCAGGCACCGAGTTCGTCACACTCCTCGTGAGCCGGTTCGGTCAATTCTACGGGTGTACGGGCTGATGTCGAGCGCACTGCGCGGCAATGCACCGCCATTCGGGCTAACGTGTCTGGGTGCGGATCGGCATTCTCGGAGGTGCTGCCCAGTTCGCCGGCGCCGTCCGGCAATTGGAAACCGAGCTCAGTCGCCGATGCTGGGGGTTGGTGCTCGGAGTCGCCGGGCCGGTGCCATTCGACACCATCGGGCCGGAATCTGACGTCGTGGAAATCCTACCCCGGGGCGCCGAACCAGGCACTCGTGCCGCCGACCGGCGTGCGGTCGACGGGCCGGTCGGGCGGATGGACGCGGTGCGGCTGCTGTCCGACGCTGTTGTGGTGCTGCCCGGCGGGATCGACGTGTTAGCCGATCTCCTCACGTTGCTTACTGAGGAGGCGCTGGGGCTCAGCGACAAACCCTGTGGTGTGCTGGACCCGACCGGCTTGCTCGACCCGATGGCCGCACAGCTTGACGCGTTGGTCCGGGCAGGGCTGCCCGCCGCGCGGCTGCTGCGCGCCGGCAATCCGGCCGACCTGCTGGATCAACTCGCCGCCTGGCGGCCCAACGGAGGCGGCGACGT
>JAODNG010000175.1 GCA_025465385.1 Pseudonocardiales bacterium | reverse complement strand
AGGCCAACACGACATCGCTGCGCACGATCACGTCCAACTCGGTGAAGATCTGGCTTTTGAGGCCCAGGCGCTCGGGTACGGCCTCCACGACAAGGTCTACCTCGGCCAGATCCGCCAACTTCGTGGTGAATCGGATCCGGTCCAGCAGCTCGCGGCGGGTCGTCTCGTCGAGCTTGCCGCGCTCCAGGGCTCGTCCGGTGGAGTGTTCGAGGTGGCCACGACCCCGAGCCACACCGTCGGCGTCGACTTCAACCGCCACCACCTCAAGCCCGGTGCGGGAGAGCACTTCAGCGATTCCGGCACCCATCGTGCCCATGCCAACTACCCCGACCGTCTTGACCTGTCCTGCCATCTTTTCCTCCCGCGACGTGGCCCCAGGGCGCCGTACTCAACGACCGTAGAGCACGCGGACGATCCGCAGTAAGGACCGGATCGCCCAAGCTGGCCGCGCGAAGGTGAGGACCTGCACCGCAGGACGGAACCGGCGCCGGGTGACCGCCTTGGCCCGGGTGAACTCGCGCAGACCGTCGGCCCCGTGGACACGTCCGAATCCGGAATCGCCGACGCCACCGAATGGCAGGGCCGGGACCGCTGCATAGGAAGTCACGCTGTTGACCGCGACCATGCCGCACCGCAACCGGCCGGCGATCTCCGTACCGCGGCGCCCAGAGAAAACCGCGGCACCCAGCCCGTAGCGCCCGGCATTGACCCGCGCCACCGCGTCGTCGAGATTCGGGACCCGATGCAGGGTGAGGGTCGGACCGAAGGTCTCGTCAGTCACCGCGGTGGAGGTATCAGGTACGTCAGCCAGCACGACCGGTTCCACATAAGGTGCGCGAACCGATTCGGCACCGCCGACCAGGGCGGTGCCTCCACGAGCCAGCGCGTCGGCAAGGTGACCACGGATCACCTCGACCTGGTCCGGCCTGGTAATGGGACCGAGATCAGCACTCGGCTCGCCGCCGGTCCGCAGCCGCCGCGTTTGGGCAACCACCCGATCGGTGAACTCCGCAGCGACGTCGTCGACGACGTACACCCGCTCCACCCCGACGCAGGTCTGCCCCGCATTGGCCATCGCACCCCACACCGCGGCGTCGGCGGCCGCGGCGAGGTTGGCGTCGGAGTCGACCAGCAGCGCGTCCTTGCCACCACACTCCAGCACGACCGGCGTGAGCGTTTCGGCGCAGGTCGCCATCACCTTCTTCGCGGTGGTTGCGGAGCCGGTGAACGCGAGCTTGTCCACCCCTGACCGGCACAGCGCCACACCCGTCTCGCCGAAGCCCGTGACTACCTGCAGCACCGGATGTTCGGACACCACCCGAGCGAGGCTCTCCGCCAGCGCGCGGCCGACTCCGGGGGTCAGCTCGCTGGGCTTGAACACCACGGCGTTGCCGGCGGCCAGCGCGTAACTGATCGACCCCATCGGGGTGTGGGCGGGATAATTCCACGGTCCGATCACGCCGATCACGCCATAGGGTTGGTACTCCACCGTCGATGCCTCGTGGAGCATCAATAGGCCCGACGCCACTTTTCTGCGGCGCAGCACCTTCTCGGCGTGGCGCGCAGCCCAATCCAGGTGGGCGACCACGAGCGCGCATTCCAGCCGGGCATCGTCGCGCGGCTTGCCGGTCTCTTCAGTGATCAGCCCGGCCAACTCGTCGATTCGCCGGGTCAGCGCCGAACGCCAGGACAGCAGCCGGCGGCGCCGTTCGGCGAACCCGAGCCCGGCCCACCACGCAGCCGCCTCGCGAGCGCGGACGACGGCCGCCCGCACCGCCGCCTCGTCATCCACCTGGTGATAGCCGACGACCTCGCCGGTTCGCGGGTCCAGCGACGCGAAGCGGTTTTCCCCGTTACGGGTCTGCGGCTGGTCGCTGTCCACAGTCTGAGCCATCGCCGTCCTCTCCCCGCCGCGGCCTGTTACCGAAGCGTACGGGCGTCTTCACCGAACGTGCAGATGCATCTGTGGTGGTTACACCGGCGGGTTTCCGGATCGAGGATGGCGGCACGGTTGCAGCCACTGGAGCCGCGCGCGTGTCTTCGACGCAGCCGTTTCCTCACACCAGGACCGCTCAAGGAACTACTGGAGCCACGCTGGCTGCGTGAGCATCTGCATGAATGGGTGGGAAAATCAGAAACCCCTTGCTAGCGATCAGAACAACCGGAGCTCAAGGCTCTCGGCACCTCGCAACTCGTCATAGTCGACGGTGACGCAGCGAATTCCACGATCGGTGGCGAGCGTGTGCGCCTGCGGCTTGATCTGCTGGGCGGCGAACACTCCGCGGACCGGCGCAAGCTGCGGGTCGCGGTTGAGCAAGCTCAAGTACCGCGTGAGCTGCTCCACGCCGTCGATCTCGCCCCTACGCTTGATCTCCACTGCCACTGTGACGCCGTCGGCGTCCCGGCACAGGAGATCGACCGGCCCGATAGCGGTGGGGTACTCGCGGCGGATCAGGGTGAATCCGGGACCCAGCGTCGCGGTGTGCTCGGCAAGTAGCGCCTGAAGGTGAGCTTCGACGCCGTCCTTCATCAGCCCTGGATCCACCCCGAGCTCGTATCGTGAGTCGTGCACCACCTCGTCGAGCTTGATGATCAGCTGTTCACCGGCCCGGTTGGTGACCGTCCAGCGGCCGGGTTGTTCGACCACTGTGCAGGGCGGACTCATCCAGTTCAACGGCTTGTAAGCGCCGCCGTCAGCGTGCACACTCACCGATCCGTCCGCTTTGACCAGCAGCAGCCGCAGCGCCATCGGCAGGTGCGCGGTCAGCCTGCCCACGTAGTCCACCTGGCATTTAGCGATCACAAGACGCACGGTGAATTAGCCTAGGACACCGTCTTCAATGGCCTGAGTTCGACGTGACAGCGGTGTCGGTAGGTCAGCCGCGGTAGGGTCACGCCTGGCCAACCGCTAGGCGAGGTCTCGCGGCGTTGGCGTCGGAGGTCGACTTAGTCCGACCAGGCCGGTCGGCGCTTTGCCAGGAAGGCCGCCATGCCCTCCTTAGCGGCCTCGGTCTGGGATGCGGCGATCATCACCTCCAACGCGACGGCATAGGCGTCCGCCTCCGGACGGTCGAGCTGCGCATAGAGAGTCTTTTTGCCCAACGCCTTGCTCGTGCGGCTACCGCGGGTGGCGCGCGCGAGGAGATCGTCCACCGCGGCGTCGAGCTCCTCATCCGGCACTGCCTGATTGATCAACCCCCATTCCGCGGCGGTGCGAGCGTCCACCACGTCGCCGGTCAGCGCCATCTCCATCAGGCGCTTGCGCCCGATCGACCGGGCGACCGGCACCGCTGGCGTATGGCAGAACCAGCCGCCCTTGCCACCGGGCAACGCGAACCCCGCCGACTCGGCCGCCACCGCAAGATCGCAGGAAGCCACCAGTTGGCAACCGGCGGCCGTGGCCAGTGCATGCACTCGGGCGACGACAACCTGCGGAACCGATTGAATCGTGCACATCACATCGGTGCACAGTGCCAGTAACTCCCGGACTCCTGCCAGGTCGCGCGAGGACACGTCGGCGAAATCGTGACCGGCCGAGAACACCTTGCCCTCGGCACCGAGCACGATGCCGGTGGCGTCCGACCGGCCTGCCTTGGTGAACGCGTCGCGCAGCTCGACGAGGTGATCAGCCGACAGCGCGTTGCGCCGCTGCGGACGGTTCATCGTGATGCGGACGGTATGATCGTCCCGCTCAATGCTCAGCGCAGCAAATCCCATACCTGCACGTTAATCCCGCCAGCTACCTTCATCGTCCCGAACAGGACCCCGTGGCTAGCGCGGGCGGATGAGGTTCACGATCTCGTTCATGATGTCGGTGAGCTCGAAGTCTTTCGGCGTGAAGACCCGGGCGACTCCTTGGGCGCGCAGCAACTCGGCGTCGCGCGGCGGGATGATGCCGCCGACCACCACAGGCACGTCTCCGGCGCCTGCTGCCCGCAACCCCTCGACCACCGCAGGCACCACTTCCAGGTGCGAACCGGACAGCACCGAGAGCCCGACCACGTGCACGTCCTCGGCCACTGCGGCCGCGACGATCTCAGCCGGAGTGAGCCGGATGCCCTGGTAGATCACCTCGAAGCCGACGTCGCGGGCCCGCACTGCCACCTGCTCGGCGCCGTTGGAGTGGCCGTCGAGGCCGGGCTTGCCGACCAGGATTCGCAGCCGCTGGCCCAGCTCCTCGCTGACCGCGCGTACCCGGTCCCGAACGCGTCCGATCGCGTCAGCGGACGAGCCGGCCGAACCTGGCGCCGACGCGCCGGCGAGCCCGGTCGGCGCCCGGTACTCGCCGAACACCTCACGCAGCGTTGCAGCCCACTCCCCCGTCGTCACACCGGCACGAGCACACGCCATCGACGCCTCCACCAGGTTGGCTTCGGTCTTGGCCGCCGCCGCCAACTCACGCAACGCCTGATCCACCGCGGCGGAGTCCCGGCCGGCCCGCCAAGCCCGGATCGCCTCGATCACCTGGGCTTCGGTATCCGGATCGACAGTCTCGATAGTCGCGGCGCCGTCAGCCTGCAGCGGACTGGGATCGGTCTCGGTGAACCGGTTCACCCCGACGACCACATCCTCGCCGTCCTCGATCCGCCTGCGCCGGGCGGCAAGCGACGACACCAGCTGCGCCTTCATGTAGCCCGATTCGACGGCGGCGATCGCGCCGCCCATGCCCTGCACCCGGTCGATCTCCGCGCGGGCTCCAGCGGCGATTTCGGCGACCCGAGCCTCGACCACACGAGAGCCATCGAAGAGGTCCTCGTAGTCCAGCAGGTCAGTCTCATAGGCGAGCACCTGCTGCATCCGCAGCGCCCACTGCTGATCCCAGGACCGGGGCAGGCCCAGCGCCTCGTTCCACGCCGGCAGCTGCACCGCGCGAGCCCGGGCATCGCGGGACAGCGTCACCGCGAGCATCTCCAGCACGATGCGCTGGACGTTGTTCTCCGGCTGAGGCTCGGTCAGCCCCAGCGAGTTGACCTGCACGCCGTAGCGGAACCGGCGCAGCTTGGGATCCGTCACGCCGTAACGATCGCGGCAGATCTCTTCCCACAGCTGTCCGCATGCGCGGAGCTTGCACATTTCCTCAACGAAGCGCACTCCGGCATTGACGAAGAAGGACATCCGCCCGACGACGGCGGCGAAGTCGGTCGCGGCGACCTGGCCGGAGTCGCGCACCGAATCCAGGACGGCGATCGCGGTGCACATGGCGTAAGCGACCTCCTGCACCGGCGTCGCGCCCGCCTCCTGCAGGTGGTAACTGCAGATGTTGATCGGGTTCCATTTCGGCATGCATTTGACCGTGTAGACCACCACATCGGTGATCAACCGCAAGCTCGGCGCCGGCGGGAAAGCGTAGGTCCCGCGGGACAGATACTCCTTGATGATGTCGTTCTGCGTGGTGCCTGACAGTTGTGCCAAGTCCGCCCCGTGCTCGGCGGCCACCGAAGCGTAGAGCGCTAGCAGCCACATAGCGGTGGCGTTGATGGTCATCGAGGTGTTGGCCTGCGCCATCGGGATACCGTCGAAAAGGGCGCGCATGTCGCCGATGTGGCTGATCGGCACGCCGACCTTGCCCACCTCGCCGCGGGCCAGCTCGTGGTCGGGGTCGTAACCGGTCTGGGTGGGCAGGTCGAAGGCCACCGAAAGGCCGGTCTGGCCCTTTGCGAGGTTGCGCCGGTAAAGCGCATTGGACGTGGTCGCCGACGAGTGCCCGGCGTATGTTCGCATCACCCACGGCCGATCGCGCTCACGATCACTGGGGTAGGGCATTCGAGGCACCTCCGGCAGCTCTCCCCCAGCGACACTACTAGGGACACCACTACGCAGTAATGGATAGCTGGAAGGGGCCACCGCGGTGGACAGCACGATGATGGATGTCCCGCTGACCGTGGGCATGATCATGCATCACGGCGCCACCGTGCACGGCGACAGCGAGGTCGTCACCTGGACCGGCAACGGTGCCCGCCGCGCGAGCTACGCTGCGGTGGGCTGGCACGCTGCGCAGCTGGCCGGCGCGCTGCGCGGACTCGGGGTCACCGGCGACCAGCGGGTGGCGACCTTCCAATGGAACAACCAGGAACATCTCGAGGCTTATCTCGCGATACCGGCGATGGGTGCGGTGCTGCACACCCTGAACCTGCGGCTGGAGCCGGAGCAGGTGGCCTGGATCGCCAACCACGCCCAGGACGACGTGGTGATCGTGGACGGTTCGCTGGTGCCGGTGCTGGCTCGCGCACTGCCGAAGATGAAGACGGTCCGGCACGTGGTGGTCGTCGGAGAAGCGGACACCTCGCCGCTGGACGGTGCCAGCAGCCAGCTGCACTCCTACCAGGAGTTGTTGGCGCAGCAGAGCAATGCGTTCGACTGGCCGACCGACATCGACGAGCGCTCGGCGGCTGCGATGTGTTACACGAGCGGCACGACCGGCAACCCCAAGGGCGTCGCCTACAGCCATCGCTCGGCTTACCTGCACTCGATGTGCATGTGCACCGGTGAGGTCGGGGCTTTCACCGCGACCGATCGGATCCTGCCGGTCGTGCCGATGTTTCATGTCAACGCCTGGGGACTGCCGTACGCCGCGCTGATGTCCGGCGCCAGCTTGATCATGCCGGACCGTTTCTTGCAGCCCGAGCCCCTGGCCAGGCTCATCGAGGCGCAACGACCCACGATCGCTGCGGCGGTTCCGACGATCTGGGGGAATCTCCTGCGCTACCTGCGCGAGCACGGTGGGGATCTCTCCTCGTTCCGCCGGGTGATCTGCGGCGGTTCTGCCGTACCGCTGGCGCTGATGAAGGCGTTTTTCGAGGAATTCGGCGTCGAGATCAAGCAAGCGTGGGGGATGACCGAGACGTCCCCGGTCGGCTCGGTAGCCACCCCGCCGATCGGCGTGGTGGGCGACGAGATCTGGCGCTATCGGGCCAGCCAGGGGCGGCTGGTCGCTGGCGTCGAGGGTCGCATCGTTGCCGACGGCGACATTGTGCTCCCCCGTGACGGCGCGTCGGTCGGCGAGATTGAGGTTCGCGGGCCCTGGGTCACCGCGCGGTACTACCGAGATGCCGATGCAGAGGACCCGAAGTTCGCGAGATTTCACGACGGCTGGCTGCGGACGGGCGACGTCGGAACCCTCGACGAGCTGGGCTTCATCACCATCACCGACCGCGCCAAGGACGTCATCAAGTCCGGTGG
>JAODNG010000154.1 GCA_025465385.1 Pseudonocardiales bacterium | reverse complement strand
CGACCAATTTCCTGTACCTGGCCGCTGGCGAAGCCGGCTGCAGCCGTCCGATACTGCCCCTCACGACGTAGATGCGCCACCTCCGGCACTATCAGGCCCTTGGGATCCAGACCGCTGGAGACCATGGTGAGGCGGGCCGCAGCCCGGGCGACCACTCCGTTGCCCTGCGCGAAGGGCGCCAGCGCCAGCAGTTCGCCGTGCACCACCGCGACCAGTAGCGGTGCCGGAACCTGGCTGCCCCCGGTGACCAAGCTCGCCAACCCGTCGAGTCGAGCGGTGATGTCGCGCGATGAGTCCGGCCGCCCCAGCTGTGGACCGGGCAGCAGATCCGCTGCGGCGAGCACGTGCAACCGGGCCAGGGTCTGTAGCGGAGCCCGCCGCCAGGTGCTGAGCAGCGCACCCAATGCCTCCGCGACCCGCAACGCGCCAGCCAGCACCGGGTCGCTCACCGACCCGTCACCGGGCAACTCCGGGTTACCGCCGTCCAGCGCTGCCGAAGCCCGGGCCGCACGTACCGACGCCTCGGCCGCGGTCGCCGGCCAACTACGCCGGTTAGCCGGGTGCCGGTGCGCAGCGGTCACCGCGTCGCGGGCCCGGGTGACAGCTTCCCGCACTCCGGGAAGGTCCATCAGCGGCGCCAGCGGGTCTGCAGACACGACGCGAGACTAGTGCAGCGACTCTCACGCGGCCCGGCGCGCGGAGGCCTGCAGGCGCACGTAATCGACCTGCGGCTCGGGCAGCCTGGCAGCCACGTCGCTGACGGCCTGCCGGCGCTGCGCAGGCGGGATGGAGTCCAGGACGGCGCTGAGCACAACGCTGGTCAGGAACGCCTCGAATTGGACATCTGATTGCATTCGAGCGGCATCCGGTACGCAGACAACGTCGATGTCGGTGAAACCGGCCGCCGCCAACCGCTCGGCGGTCTGCTCCGCGGTAGCGAAATTGCATGCCTCGCCGATTCGCGGTAATCCGAGCTCCACCAGCACGGCCTCGACGCTGGCGACATTGCCGGCACCGCCCCACTCGGCTCGAAGCAGGCCGCCCGGCCGCAGCACGCCGGCGAACGACCGGAAGAGGGATCCGTGGTCAGGAACCCAATGCAGCGTCGCAACCGAGAACACCGCATCGACCGGTTCCTCGAGCGTCAGCGGGGCGGTGAGGTCGGCATGCAGGGTCGTCAACCGGTCGGGGCCGACGCCGGCGAGGCGGTCGCGAAGCTGAGCCAGCATGGCGGTCGAGCCGTCGACCGCGACGACATGGCCTCTGGGGAGCCGTTCGAGCAGCGCCGCGGTGTCCCGACCGGTGCCGGCCCCGATGTCGAGGACCCGTTCGTCGCCTCGAAGTGGAAGTGAGGCCAGTACTCGACGGCCCCAGCGTTGGTGCGGCAGCGGCAACGAGTCGTAAGTCGTGGCGTCCCACTCGCGCGGACGGTAGGTAGCAGTCACGACTGCGATGCTAACCGGGCATCTCGTATAATGGGCCATCCGTCTCGCATCATGAGACCATCGACGTGGGCCAGTCGTCCCCGCATCGGGACCATGTTGTGAGACGTTGTGCTCCTCTACCAGCCTTAGCGCGCAGGGGACCAGGCACGGCGTGTCCCGTGATCTTGTGTTGTGACCATGCCTAACGTTCCCGAACTGCGCAACAGAGCTAGATCCACGAGCTGGTCAAAAACCGTGACCGCGAGTTCGCCGCGATCCTGCGCCGCGCCAGCGGTGACAGGTGACTGCGCCATCGTGTGGAAACAACGGTAGCCCTGGGATGGACGGGCTACTACCGTCATCAGCTGACCGTGAAATCGCGATACAGGAGGACCTTCCACAATGGGTGACTCAAGCCAGCGACTCGCCAATCTGCAAACCGAGAGCCGGGCGTTTCCCCCAAGTGAGGAGTTCGCCGCGCAGGCGAACGCCACTGCGGCGCTCTACGACGAAGCAGACGCTGATCGCGAGGGATTCTGGGCACAGCAGGCGCACCGGCTGCACTGGCACACCGACTTCGATCAGGTCCTCGACTGGTCGAACGCACCGTTCGCGAACTGGTTCGTCGGCGGCAAGCTCAACGTTGCCTACAACTGCGTCGACCGCCACGTCGAAGACGGCCACGGCGAGCAGGTCGCCTTCCATTGGGAGGGCGAGTCGGGTGACACCCGCACCATCACCTACGCGGACCTGCAGCGTGAGGTCTGCAGAACAGCCAACGCCCTGCTGTCACTGGGCTTGCAGACCGGGGACTGTGTGGCCATCCAGCTGCCGATGATCCCCGAAGCGGTGTTCGCCATGCTCGCCTGCGCGCGGCTGGGCTTGCCCCACAACGTGGTGTTCGGTGGCTTCTCCGCCGAGTCGTTGCGCCAGCGGATCAACGACGCGGAGGCCAAACTGGTGATCACTGCCGATGGCCAGTTCCGGCGCGGCAAGGCTGCCCCCTTGAAGGCCAACGCCGACGAGGCCCTCAAGGAGACCTCGACGGTGCGCAACGTCGTGGTGGTCCAGCGCACCGGCATCGACATCGACTGGACGGAAGGCCGCGACCTGTGGTGGCACGAGCTGGTGAATGACCAGTCCGACCAGCACACCCCCGAGCCCTTCGACAGCGAGCAACCGCTGTTCATCCTCTACACCTCCGGTACCACCGGCAAACCCAAGGGCATCCTGCACACCTCCGGCGGTTACCTCACCCAGTGCGCTTACACCCACCACGTGGTGTTCGACCACAAGGCCGGCCAGGACGTCTACTGGTGCACCGCCGACATCGGCTGGGTCACCGGGCACAGTTACATCGTCTACGGTCCGCTGGCCAACCGGGCGACGTCGGTGATGTACGAGGGCACCCCGAACACCCCGCATGAGGGCCGGCACTGGGAAATCGTGCAGAAATACGGCGTGTCGCTCTACTACACCGCCCCCACCCTGATTCGCACCTTCATGAAGTGGGGCAGCCAGATCCCGGAGAAGTTCGACCTGTCGTCGCTGCGGGTGTTGGGCAGCGTCGGAGAGCCGATCAACCCTGAGGCCTGGATGTGGTACCGGGAGCACATCGGCGGCGATCGCTGCCCGATCGTGGACACCTGGTGGCAGACCGAGACCGGTGCGATCATGATCGCACCGCTGCCCGGCGTCACCGCCACCAAACCGGGTTCCGCGATGTGCCCGCTGCCGGGTATCAGCGCCACCGTGGTGGACGAGTCCGGCACCCCGGTCGACCACGGCCAGGGCGGCTATCTGGCGCTGGATAAGCCGTGGCCGGGGATGTTGCGCACTATTTGGGGCGACGACGAGCGGTACCGGGAGACGTACTGGTCGCGCTTCGCCGAGCAGGGCTACTACTTCGCCGGGGACGGCGCCAAGTACGACGATGACGGCGCGATCTGGTTGTTGGGCCGGGTGGACGACGTGATGAACGTTTCCGGGCACCGGATTTCCACCACCGAGGTGGAGTCCGCGCTGGTGTCGCATCCGACGGTGGCCGAGGCCGCTGTGGTCGGCGCTCCGGACCCGATGACGGGTCAGGGCATCGTCGCGTTCGTGATCCTGCGGGGTCACGTCGCTGAAGACGAGGCGCGCGGCGAAGAGGCGATTAAGGCGTTGCGCAACCACGTGGCCAAGGAGATCGGCGCGATCGCCAAGCCTCGCCAGATCATGGTCGTCGCTGACCTGCCGAAAACGAGATCCGGCAAGATCATGCGCCGCCTGCTACGCGACGTTGCCGAGCACCGCGAAATAGGCGACGTCACAACCCTCGCGGACTCCGAAGTCATGGACCTGATCTCCGCCGGCATGAAATCCGGCACCGGGGAGTAACCCGCCACCGTTCCGCTCCGAATGGTGGTCCTGCCCACCCGCTGGACCACCATTCGGCAGCCGAATCGCGATGTCAGGCATGCTGGATAGGTGTTAATTCCAGAACGGGAGCTGGGCTGGCGGTTCTCCCGGTCGGGTGGGCCCGGTGGGCAGGGCGTGAACACCACCGATTCGCGGGTCGAACTGCTTTTCG
>JAODNG010000140.1 GCA_025465385.1 Pseudonocardiales bacterium | reverse complement strand
AAGCGGCGCCTCGTCAGCACCACTAGCAGGCCGCCGACCAGGCCGGCGTTCTTCAGGAACTGGATTTCGTGGGCCTTCCGTTCCGCGCCGTCGAAATCCCAGAAGGCGTGGCCGGCCAAGGTGGTCGGGATCATCGAGACGATGAGCCCGAGAGCAGCCAGCCGGGGCATCTTGTCGAGGGTCAACGCTGCCCCGCCGGCCACCATCGCCGCGCCGTTGCCGCGCACGGCCAACTCGGCGTTGGGCAGGCCGAGGGCCGCCGCCTTGTCGACCCGGGGGCCGGGGTGGACGGCGGCGTCGAACCCGAGCTTCATGAACGTGGCGCCGAGCAGCGCCTGCCCGGCGTGCCGCTCCAGCCGACCGATCACTCCCATTCCCGGAACGTTACTTGATCGCCTTGGGTATCGGCCGAGAGGCGGCCTCCTGTTCGCTGGCGCCGGAGCACCCGTAGCCGTGGGCCCACGCATCTCTCCTTCACCTATTCGTCGTGGGATTCGAATCGGGCTCACCGTTCGCCGAGACGGACACTTGCTCCCACTCGCGCCAGGTCGCCAGCCGGGACTCGTAGTCAGCCGTGGCGATGCCGAGTGGCCCATTTCCGAAGAAGATGCGCAGCGGCGGCCGCTCCGCGTCGACCACCTGGAGGATGGCCTCTTTGGTCGCTTCGGGCTTACCGGGCGAGGCCACCCGGCGGGCACGCCGCTCGGCGGCCTGCTTACGGACCGGGTCGTAGGCCGGTAGGGGCGTCGCGTGACTGGCCGACGAGCTCCAGTCGGTCTTGTAGGCCCCCGGCTCGATCATCGTCACCTTGATTCCGAAGGCGGCGATCTCCTGGGCCAGTGCCTGGCTGAGCCCTTCAAGAGCCCACTTGGAGGCGTGATACATCCCGATGTTCGGGAAGGCGGAGATGCCGCCGATCGAAGACACCTGGACGATATGGCCGCCACCTTGCTCACGCAGGAACGGCAGCGACGCCTGCGTCACCCACAGCGCACCGAACAGGTTCGTCTCGATCTGGGCGCGCGCCTCCTGCTCGCTGAGCTCCTCGATCATGCCGAACTGGCCGTATCCCGCGTTGTTCACCACGACATCGAGCCTGCCGAAGTGGTTGTGAGCTCGGGCGACCGTGTCGAACACCGCTTGGCGAGCAGTGACGTCGAGGGCGAGCGGCAGTACGGCGTCGCCGTATTTGTCCGCCAGGTCGCGCAACGACGCCGTGTCGCGGGCGGTTGCGACCACCTTGTCGCCGCGCTCCAGGGCGGCGATGGCCCACTCGCGGCCGAAGCCGCGCGATGTGCCGGTGATGAACCAGACCTTGGCTGCCATGAGACTCCCCTCAGTAACGCTGAGTGCTCCTTGACGCCTAGCGCGCCAGGCTGATGGGCGTGCTGCGCAGAAGGAAGGGTGAATGGATGCCACTGGCGGATAGCGGCATCACGTGCTTGCCGTTGCCCCGGCCGGCTCGCCGCGGTTGCCCGGGATACGGCCCAGGATGTCCAGCACGGCGGCGCCGTCGATGGTTTCCCGTTCCAGTAGCAGCTCGGTGAGGCGGTCCAGTGCATGGCGGTGGTTGGTGAGCATGACGGTGGCGCGCTGCTCCGCCTCGCGCAGCAGCGTGGCGACCTCCTCGTCGATCACTCGCTGGGTGGCCTCGGCGTACGGGCGGCTTTTGACCTCCTCGCTGCCCAGGTACATCGGGCTGCCCGAGGCGAAGCCGACAGGGCCGAGCGCTGCGCTCATGCCGAACTCGCGGACCATCCGGGTGGCCAGGTCGGTTGCGCCGGCCAGGTCGTTGGCAGCGCCGGTGGAAGTCTGGCCGAAGACAATCTGCTCGGCCGTCCGGCCGCCCATGCGGATGGCCAGCGAGTCCTTCAGGTAGCCCTCGGAGTACAGGTGGCGCTCGTCAATGGGGAGCTGCTCGGTTACTCCGAGGGCTTGGCCAGCGGGCAGGATGGTCACCTTGGCGACCGGATCTCCGTGCTCGGACAGCACCGCCACCAAGGCATGGCCGCTTTCGTGGACGGCCACGGCGCGTTTCTCCTCCGGAAGCAGCGCATTGGAGCTATCGCGGCGGCCCAGCAGGACGCGGTCTCGTGCCTCAGCGAAGTCCGCAGCTTCGATCACCTGCCGGCCGGCGCGTACGGCGAAGATCGCGGCCTCGTTGACCAGGTTGGCCAGGTCGGCACCGGAAAACCCGGGCGTGCCCCGCGCGACCACCTGCAGGTCCACGTCTGGGCCCAGAGACTTACCTCGGCTGTGGACGGTAAGGATGGCCTTACGTTCCTGCTGGGCAGGCAGGGGGATCACCACCTGCCGGTCAAAGCGACCCGGACGCAGCAGAGCGGGATCGAGCACCTCCGGGCGGTTCGTGGCGGCGATCACCACCACCCCGGTGGTGGGGTCGAACCCGTCCATCTCGGCCAGCATCTGGTTGAGGGTCTGGTCGCGTTCGTCGTTGGAAACCAGCGCCCCGCCGCGGCGCTGCCCGATCGCGTCGATCTCATCAACGAACACAATCGACGGCGCGAGCCGGCGCGCGTCGGCGAACAGATCGCGCACCCGGGCGGCCCCGACGCCGACGAACATCTCCACAAAGCTGGAGCCCGTCACCGAGATGAAGGGCACGCCCGCCTCGCCAGCCACCGCTCGGGCCAGCAGTGTCTTGCCGGTCCCAGGCGGTCCGATCATCAGCACCCCCTTGGGGCCGACCGCGCCCGCCCGCCGGTAGCGATCCGGATGCCGGAGAAAGTCAACGACCTCGTTGACCTCCCGCTTGACCCCCTCATAGCCGGCCACATCGGCAAAGGTCGTACCGGGCCGCTCGGTGTCGTACACCTTGCCGCGGGACCGACCAATCCCACCCAGACCCGCCAGCTGCCGGCGAGTTGCCCGGCCCGACCACACGAACAGCGCCACGATGACGGCTAGGGGCAGCAGGTTCAGCAGCACCGACCATGTCGAGGTCCGTGCTGGTTGGGTGGTGATCTGCACGTTGTGCTGGTCCAGCAGCTGGGCGAACTGGGGATCCCGCAGGCCCACCGGATAGCTGGAAGTGAACTTGGTTCCGTTGGTGAGCTGACCGGAGACACTGCCGTCTGTACCGAGCGCCACCGAGGCAACCTGCCCGGCGGTGATATCGCTTTTGAGCTGGGAGTATCCAAGCTGCTCGATCTTGCTCGAGGTCGGGATCGGCAGCAAGAACAACCCCGCGGTAAGCAGAAGCCCGATAATCAGCAGCCAGTTTCGCCAACGCGGCGGGGGTGGCGGCGCCGGCGCGACTGGTCGGTCAGGCGGTGGACCCGACCTGGCTGACCCGGTCGGGTGCACCGCGCTCCCTCGGCCGGCTGGCATGGTGATCAACGGCGTTGCTCCGATGCAGACTTGGCGGGGCTGACCCCTACCATCTGTCCGCCACCGTCGGGCCGTGGTGGGATCGCCAGCGCTGCGGTCGCCCGGCGCCAGCGTCCATGCAGGACCAGCAGACCAACCAGCGCATCAAGGGCCAGCAGCGCCCAGCTCACGGCCGTGAACAGGTGCACCTGAGGCTGGGACCAGGCAGGGACGCGACCGAACTCGATCACCAGCCACTGCACTGGCGTGGCGGTGAGTTGCAGCGTCAACCACACCGCGATGCCCCGGGAGGCGTCCCACAGCCCGTGCAGCAGCGCCACCAGCGCATACCATCCCAGGACCACCCCGGTCAGCCGGGGCCGGCCGTAGCGCGCCGCTGTCGCGAACAGCACCCCGCCCAGGATCGCCGTCCACAGCCCATGACCGATCGGCGTGAAAATGCCGCGCAACACTTCAGTCTCGAGCAGGTTCCACAACGACAGGCCGGTTCTGGTGAACAGCGCGTTGAAGGCGTAGCCGGCGCTCTCGAAAGCCGCGAAGCCGAATCCAACGGCGGCGCCCAACACCATCCCGTCGCGCATGGTGTAGCGGGGCAGGCGGCGGGCGAGCAACCACAGCACGGCGAGCTTGACGCCCTCCTCGATTAGCCCGACACCAACGTAAACCAGCCCAGACGGTTGACGGAGAAACGCCGATTCCAAGACGGAGGCCCCCAGCACACCGAGCAAACCGCCATAGACGAAGGCGCTAAAGATGCGCTGGGCAGTGATCACCTCATCGGCGCGCCCGAAGGCGTAGGTCACGAAGGTGACGGGGATCAGGAAGCTGCCCAGCAGAATAATGGTCGGGATCAAGTTGGAGTTTTCGGTCGCGAAGGTGACCAGCACGGTCGCCGACCACGACACCAGGCCGACAATGAGGATCCGCACCCAACTCGGCCCGGCTGGTGGCCTGCGAACGGTGCTACCCGCGGTAGGAGCCTGCGGGACCGCCTGTGCTGGCCGGGGCATGTCGCGCTCCTTAGCGGTTGCCGCTTCCTGCCGCCGGACGGGCGGTGTTAAACCAGGGTGGCGCTTCGGCGATGGTGGGTCTTCCCAGGCTGCGGGCATCTTGCCTACCGGCTGGCTGGAATCCCGGCTGTCTGCTGCCGCCGCACCGAACGTTCGGCGTGCCCGGTAGCGCGGCGCGACGCTGGGTGGTGGGGAGGTGAGGTAGGTGTTCATGGTGGGTGGTGGGGGCGATAATGCGGGTTATGGCGATCGACGGGGAAGCTGGGCAGCCTGGTTCTGGTCGTGATGGTGACGTCGTGGCGCTCAGCGGGTTGCGGGTGGTGTTGGCGGAAGATGATGTGTTGTTGCGGGAGGGTCTGGCCAGTTTGTTGGAGCGGTCGGGTTTTGCGGTGGTGGGTCAGGCCGGTGATGGGCCGCAGTTGCTGGCGTTGGTCCGCGAGCAGGCACCGGAGCTGGTGGTGGTCG
>JAODNG010000116.1 GCA_025465385.1 Pseudonocardiales bacterium | reverse complement strand
GACGCGGCCAGTGCGACGGCGCTGGCGGGCAAGGCAGCCGCGTCGCGGGAGCTTGAGCTGGGGTTGGTGCGGGCCGCCGACGTGACGTTGGTGGTCTCCGAGCACGAGCAGGCCCTGCTGCGCAGCCTGGTGCCGGAGGCCGACGTGCGGGTGCTCTCCAACGTGCACCACCGGGCCGGTGAGCTGCCCGGTCCGCAAGGGCGGGCGGGGTTGCTGTTCGTCGGCAGCTTCGACCACCTACCCAACCGCGACGCGGTGACCTGGATGGCCCGTGAGGTGCTACCGCTGGTACATCACCGGCATCCGGGCACTGTGCTGCATGTGGTGGGCAGCAACCCGTCGCCCGACGTTCTTGACCTGGCGGATGGCACCGTCGAGATACATGGCTGGGTGGCTGATCTGGTGCCGCTGCACCAGCGGTGCCGGCTGTCGGTGGCGCCGCTGCGGTATGGGGCCGGGGTGAAGGGCAAGGTCGGCGAGAGCATGGCCGCCGGCCTACCCACAGTGTGCACACCGATGGCCGTCGAGGGGATGAGACTGGTCGACGGCGAGCATGTGCTGGTGGCTGACGACGCTCGTCGGTTCGCCGATCAGGTGGTGGCCCTGCTCGACGACGACGCGCTGTGGTGCAGGTTGTCCGAAGCCGGCGCCAACGCGATCACCGAACGGTTCGGACCTGACGTGGCACGTGCCGCCCTACAGGATCTCCTAGCCACCGCAGCCAAACTGACGCCCAGCAGCTAGCCCGTCTCAGCCTCCCGAACGTTGGGCGCTAGTGACCGACCCGGACAGTTGGGGGGGCGTGGGTCACCTGCTGCTTGACCAGGGCATCGAAGGTGGCTTGCACCGCCTCACGGTTCGGCCCGGACACGTCGACGAAGATCGCCCGGTTGTAAAGCACGTAGACCGCCCGGTACGTCGCGGACCCCTCGCCTGGGGCACTGGCCATCACCGCCATGCCCTGCAGCGCGCGGTTGTCATCCGCCTTGAGCCCACCATCGAGCTGCGCGGTGGCAATGTCCTGCGCCACCGTCGTCGCAGTTTGCTGGTCGGGCATGGTGAGGGCGAACAGCCCTACGGTGGTACCACCCGTTGTGGTCGCCTTGAGCACGCCGTCGGTCATCCCGCCGGCCTGCAGAGCCTTCAGGATGGGGGACGCCAGCGGAGGAGAGGTTTCCGCCAGCAGCGTAGGCAGATCAAACAGGCCACCACCGCCGCGAAGCTGTCCAGGTGGGTCAACTAGGGCGTGCGCTGTGTCCACCGGCGGCGGCAGCGGAGCCGGCGGGGACGGCAGGTCACGGGGGGCTGCGGTCGGCTGTGGCGCGGCGAGTTGCGGGTTACCGGTCCGGCCCGGTCCCGTTGTCAGGAAGTACGCCACGGTGGCTCCCACCAGCCCCAGCACGACGACCGCCAGCACCGCGATTCCGATGATCTGCTTGGATCGGGACCCCGTCGCGGGGGTTTGGAACACTTCGGGGCCCTGGCGTACCCAGGCGCTCTGTTGTTCAGCGATGGGCGACAGGTCCGAGTCGGCCCACGGGGGCGCCGGGCTCTCGTTGGCTTCGGGGTGTGTGCCGTGGCCCGGGTCGACCGGCTGGAACAGATCTTGGGCCTCGGTGGAGCTCTGCTGGTAGAACGGGCTGGCGGGGTCGCGCCCGATCGGCGCCATGACCTGGGTCGGCGCATCCTGTGTGGCAGCATCCCAACGAAACGTCGGCGGGAACGGACTGGCCGCCTCCGGATCACCGTCTGCAGGCGGCTCGTTCGGCTTCACTCTGCCACCCCCAGGGGACATCGCAATCGGCGTCGGGTCGAGGCCACATTGTGCACAGCAGCCACCCTGGCTTCACGGCCGACCTCCCACCGCCGGCGATCCCACGCCGCCAGCCGAGCCGGCACGCTCAGCAACCGGTGCTAGCCTCCCGCCCGTGCCGCAGCCCCCGAAGGCGGATCCGAACACCGGTTTCGCGTGGCTCAGAATGATCGGTGCGCTGACCGTGGTGGTCGATCATTCCGCGCCGTTGACCGACGCGTCACGTCTGACGGTGTTCCCCACATCGTGGAACCTCTCGCCCGGCTACATCGCATTGATGGGATTCTTTGCGATGAGCGGGTACCAGATTAGCGACAGCTGGCGCCAGGACCCGTCGTGGTGGCGCTTCAGCGTCAAGCGAGTGCTGAGATTGTGGCCTCCGTTGCTGGTGGTGGTGCTTGTCACCGCCCTGATGATCGGGCCACTGGTGTCGACGGTCGGCCTGTCAGAGTATTTCTCCGCTCGGGGAACCTGGGGATACATCGTTCACAATGCTGGTCTGTACACGTTGCAGCATCGGCTGACCGGAGTGTTCGACAACAATCCTTATCCCTGGTCGGCGAACGGTGCGATCTGGACACTCCCGATGGAGCTCACCGGTTACCTGTTGGTGCTCGGGTTCGGCGTTGCTGGATTTTTCCGTCGGTCGCCGTGGTTGACGGTGGCGCTGATGCTGATCCTGATCGCGCTCGATCGTCGATTCGACGCGAGCATGGGCGACCCCGGGCATGGTGGCTCCTTCCTCCAGGTGCCGCTCGGGTCGCTGGTCTCGTTCCTCGTCGCGTTCAGCATCGGCATGGCCTTGCACGCCTACCGCAACAAGATTCCGCTCTCCCCTTTCGTAGCGTGGTCGCTGGTCGGGCTGCAGATCGTGGTACACACCACCAAGGTCGGGGCTGTAACCCTCCCGTTCATGGCCGGCTACGGGGCATTGGTGCTCGCGTTTCACTGGCCGGCTCGCCTGGAGGGATATGGCTCATGGGTTTTCGGTAGCTATGGATTGTATGTGTGGGGCTTCCCGGTCCAGCAACTGCTGATCATGGCGGGCGCGAACACTCAATGGACGTTGACCGCGAGCGCGCTGCCGCTGACATATCTGTGCGGTTGGCTGTCCTGGCGCTACATCGAAGCACCAACATTGTCGTTGCGCCGTTATCTTCCGCGCGCCAAACCACGTCGGGCCGCTCGGCCCGCCCCTACCTCTGATCCGAGCGTCGGTCCCCGTCGACGGCCTGACGAGCTGCCCAGGCGCACCGAGCTGACCGAGCGGCAACCAGCCGTGCCGGCAGCCTCGGCGTAATCTGGTGGCGGCGTAATCTGGTCGCATGGCCTTCTTCGGACGCGACAAAACCCGCATGGTGACCGCCGAGGAGGCGCTTCCCGGGCGATCCGTCCCGATGACGGTTGGGGAGCGGCACGCCGTGACCGGCCACCGCATCGTGCCACCGTTCCCTGACTCTCTGTGCACGGCGGTATTCGGGATGGGCTGTTTCTGGGGCGCTGAGCGGATCTTCTGGCGCACCCCGGGGGTGTACTCGACCGCGGTCGGCTACGCCGGCGGTCACACTCCCAACCCAAGCTACGAGGAGGTGTGTTCAGGGCGCACCGGACATACCGAGGTGGTGCTGGTCGTCTTCGATCCAGCGCAGATCTCCTACAGCACGTTGCTGCGAGTGTTCTGGGAAGGCCACGACCCGACACAGGGTATGCGGCAGGGCAACGACCGGGGCACCCAGTACCGTTCAGCGATCTTCACCACTGATGCCGACCAGGCTGCCGAGGCGCAGAGCAGCAGGACCATATACCAGCAGGCGCTCACCACCGCCGGGCAAGGGCAGATCACCACCGAGATAGCTCCCCTGCGCGACTTCTACTACGCCGAGGACTACCACCAGCAGTACCTTGAGCGCAATAAAAACGGCTACTGCGGCATCGGAGGCACGGGCGTGGCGTGTCCCGTGGGAACAGGTGTCGAGTCTGGCAACGCCTAACGTTCCAGCTGGTGACGACGGCCGCATAGAGCCGACGCGCTGGATCATCCACGGTGAGCGGGTGATCGATGACACCCGGCGGTTGCAGCTGAGCATCGCACAGGTGGAGTTGCCCGACGGGGTGCACTTCGAGCAGTACGTGCTCCGGATGCCGAAGGCGGCGATGACGGTGCTGCTCGACGACGCGC
>JAODNG010000109.1 GCA_025465385.1 Pseudonocardiales bacterium | reverse complement strand
CGAATGCCCAGCGCGGGTATCGACGCTTCGCTGCATCCAGCACCACCTCGTCGCGGCTCCGGGGTTCCTGCGGT
This sequence comes from Pseudonocardiales bacterium, assembly GCA_025465385.1. Classification (GTDB taxonomy): domain Bacteria; phylum Actinomycetota; class Actinomycetes; order Mycobacteriales; family Pseudonocardiaceae. The sequence continues at coordinate 6,798 of JAODNG010000109.1, read as the reverse complement.
GGATCACCTTTGTCGACGGCGTGCATGGCTATGCGCTAGGGATGTGGCGGCGGGCCGAGGACGTCGAAGCGTTCGTCCGCAGTGACGTCCACCGCTGGTGGTCAGGGAGCAACTCACGGATCCGTTCGAGCACAGCCAGTTCGCCGGAGTGTGGACGACGGTGACGCCCACTCGCCGCACTCTGACCTGTGATGGCTGTTCTAGGCCCACTCCGGCACCGGCACGGCGGTGCGCAGCCTGCGGCGCCGCGCTGCACGACCCATTCGCAGCGTCGGACAAATGAGACGCAGTCCTGCGGGCGAGACGCGTGCGCCCGTTGCCGCAGCTCCATCCTCGGGGTGACCCTGACCTGAGATCCGGGTGCACACCGACGCCGTGGCAGTACGTGCGCGGGGAGAGTGGGAAGGTGGCCACCAGGAGGAGGATCCGATGAGCACGTCACTGACACGTCCGCGAGAAGGAAAGGTCATCGCCGGGGTATGCGCCGGGATCGCCGATCGATACGGCTGGGACGCCAATGCAGTGCGGTTGGTGTTCGTGCTGTCCTGCTTGCTTCCCGGACCGCAGTTCGTGGTCTACCTGGCGCTGTGGGTCCTGATGCCCAAGCGGCCGTACCCGGCCGCGACGTGGTCAGGGCAGGCGGGCTCGTAACCAGCCGTACCAACCGTCGATACCGTCGCCGGTGGTGGCCGACAGCTGCAGTACCTCCACGCCCGGGTTCGCCCGACGTGCTCCCTCCAAGAAAGAGTCGACGTCGAAATCGACGTACGGCAGCAGGTCCGTCTTGTTGAGCAGCACCAGGTCTGCGGCGCGGAACATCTGCGGGTATTTCCGTGGCTTCTCTGCGCCCTCGGTCACCGAGGTGATCACTACCCGGGCTTGCTCGCCCAGGTCGAACAACGCCGGACACACGAGGTTGCCGACATTCTCGATCAACACCACCGAGTTGTCCGGCGGGTCCAGCGTCTGCAGCCCGCCGGCCAGCATCTGAGCATCGAGATGGCAGCCAGACCCGGTATTGATCTGCACCGCCGGCGCACCGGTAGCCCGGATCCGGTCGGCGTCGAGCACCGTCTCCTGATCACCCTCGACAACCGACACCCGCAGCTCGGCGCCCAGTTCTCGGATCGTGCGCTCGAGCAGCGTGGTCTTACCCGCTCCTGGTGAGCTCATCAGGTTCACCGCGAGGATGCCGCGTTCCGCTAACCACTTGCGGTTGATCTCGGCGAGACCATCGTTACGGGCCAGCACCGCCTGTTCGAGCGTGACGGTTCGGGTTTCCGGGTGGCTGTGCCCCGGCCCGTGTTCGTGGCCGTGCTCATGTCCGTGCTCGTGGTCTTCGAGGATGGTGCTGCCGGAGCAGCCACACGTCGCGCACATCAGACCAGTACCTCAACTTCCCGGATTTTTAGTTCTTCTCCCGCGAGGAGTTCGCGGTTCGCGCTGCCGCACTCGCAGAGCACCAGCAGGTCGTTCAGCTCGAACTCCGCGCCGCAGTCCCGGCAGCGGGCCCGACCGGTCGGTTGGATGATCTCCAACGAGGCTCCCTCAAGCGTGGTACCCGCAGTCACAAGATCGAAACAGAACCGGACGGAGTCCGCTACCACACCAGATAACGTGCCGATTTCCAGGCAGACCCGCTGCACCGGCGCGTCGCCCATCCGTTCGCACACCGCCTGGATCACGCTCTGGGTGATCGCCATCTCATGCAAGGAGCGCCCTCCTCGGCTCGGTGCCCAGTGCAGCCCCCTGCGGGGATCTTGTCAAGGGCGAGACAATCCTCCTGTGCAGCACTGTATCCGAGTCGAAGTGCGGGTCGAGGGTGTCGTCCAGGGTGTGGGGTTCAGGCCCTACGTTCACGGTCTGGCGCGCCGTCTGGGCCTGTCCGGTCGGGTGGGTAACGACACCGCTGGGGTCTTCATGGAGATCGAAGGCACTCAGCAACTAGTCAGCGAGTTCCTCGCGACGCTACCGGCGCAGGCCCCACCGCTGGCCGTCATCGAAGAGGTGCGGACCAGTCCGCTGGTGCCCACCGGAGAACCGGGTTTCCACATCGTGTCCAGCAACGCCGCCGGCCGCCCGGACACCTTGGTTTCGGCGGACAGTGCGACCTGTGCGGACTGCCTACGCGAGCTGGCCGATCCAACCGACCGCCGCTTCAACTATCCCTTCATCAACTGCACCAACTGCGGTCCGAGGTTCACCATCGTGCGCGACGTGCCCTACGACCGGCCGTTCACCACGATGGCGCCGTTCGCGATGTGCCGCGCCTGCGCCAGCGAGTACCACGATCCCGGCGACCGGCGCTTCCATGCCCAGCCGGTGTGCTGCCCGGCCTGCGGGCCCCGGCTGCGGCTGCTCGACGCCAACAGCGTTGACCTTCCCGGCGAGCCACTGGCGGCGGCCGCTGCCTTGCTCACCGAGGGAGCGGTGCTGGCGGTCAAGGGGCTCGGCGGCTTCCACGTCGCGACGCTGGCCTCGCATACTGCCGCCACCGCTTTGCTGCGCGCGCGCAAGCACCGCGAGGACAAGCCGTTCGCGGTGATGGTGGCAGATCTCGCGGCCGCGCACGAGCTGTGCGTGATCGATCCGGTGGGGGAGCGGGTGCTGACGGGACGGCGGCGCCCGGTGGTGCTGCTGCCGCGCCGGCCGGACACACCCCTCGCACCGGCCGTCGCGCCTGGCAACCGCAATCTGGGGCTGATGCTGCCCTACACCCCGCTGCATCACCTGCTGCTCCGCGACACCGGCGGCCCCATCGTACTGACGAGTGGGAACGTCTCTGATGAACCGATCTCTTATCAGGACGACGACGCACGTCGGCGGCTGAGCGGCATTGCAGACGCCTTCTTGACCCACGACCGGGCGATTCACATGCGGACTGACGACTCGGTGATGCGGGTCTTTCGTGGCGCAGAGCTGCCGGTGCGCCGGGCGCGCGGCTACGCACCAGAACCACTGACCTTGGCGCAACCGGCGCCCCGGCCGATTCTTGGCTGTGGTGCCGAGCTGAAGAGCACCTTCTGCCTGGCCCGCGGCCGGCATGCGTTCATGTCCCACCACATCGGTGATCTGGAGAACTACGAGACCCTGCGCTCATTCACCGAGGGCATCACGCACTTCCGCCGGCTATTCGACGTGCAGCCGGAGCTCGTCGCGCATGACCTCCATCCGGAGTACCTGTCGACCAAGTACGCCCACGACCTCCCCGATGTTGAGCTCATCGGAGTGCAGCACCACCACGCGCACATCGCGTCCTGCCTGGCTGACAACGGCGCCGCGGGCCCGGTGCTCGGGGTTGCCTTCGACGGGTTGGGTTACGGCAGCGACGGCACCTTGTGGGGCGGGGAGTTCCTGCTGGCTGATCTGGCGGGGTTCCAGCGGTTGGCGCACCTGGTTCCCGTGCCGATGCCGGGGGGCGCAGCGGCCATCCGGCAACCCTGGCGGATGGCCGCCGCCTACCTAGGCTCCGACGCCCCGGAGGAGCTGGCACAACGTCATGCCAAGCACTGGGACGCGGTGCTGGCGATGGCGCACCGGCAGGTGAACGCGCCGCTGACCTCGAGCGCGGGGCGATTGTTCGACGCTGTCGCGGCGGTCCTCGGGATCCGCGACACGATCAACTACGAGGGTCAGGCCGCGGTGGAGCTGGAACAGCGTGCCGACCTCGCCGAGCGGGGAAGCTACCCGGCCGCGGTCACCAAGGGACCCGCGCTGCAACTGCACGGTGCGGACCTGGTGCGCGCCGTGGTGGCCGACCTTCATGCCGGGGTGGCCCCGGAGGTAATTTCCACCCGGTTCCACCACGGCGTTGCTGATGCGATCATCCGGGTCTGCGTGATGCTGCGGGAGTCCACCGGAGTGGGCGTCGCTGCCCTATCCGGCGGGGTATTCCAGAACGTGCTGTTGCTGGAGCGCACCGTGGCAGGCCTTGAGCAATCCGGTTTCCGGGTGCTCACCCACTCTCGGGTTCCGCCCAATGACGGCGGCATCAGCCTCGGACAAGTGGCTGTCGCCGGGGCAATACTGCGTGCGGGATCCCAGCATTAATCCACTGAGCCGGCCAGCGGCCATGCAGTCACGATCTGATGGCGGTAGGCGTACTCATCGCGTGGAAGTGGTTGGTAAACAATCTTCGGACAGTCTCATGAGCCGTCTACTGAACGGTTACGGGCTCCGTTCAGTTGCGCGCGCCGCCTCAAGGTGGGGGCCGAGCACACAAAGCAACTGAAGATGTGGTTTTATGCTGTCGAAACCTAGAGGCGGAGTCCCCGTCCGCCTGATCCGAGGGGATCCAGCATGCGGACGGGCAGGTCGGGCAGGTCGGGCGGAAAGGAAGTGACGACCGTGGCGCACAACAAAAACACCCGACGAATCAAACGTATCAGCGCGCTCTTGACGTTCGTCTCGTCGATTCTCGATCTCACCGGCGCGCCCCAGCGGAGCTGGGACGAGATCAGCGCGGCGGCCTAAACGGGGGACCGGCGGAGGCGGCGCTGCAAAACCGCCTCCGCCGGTGGTATTCCCTAGATCTAGTCATGCGGACGACTTTGGGGTGATCGCGTGGACGAGTTGTGGTCTGATGATTTCGAGGTGCTGCATTGGGTGGTCGAGCGGTTCGAGCGCAACGGGCACCGTGTCGAGGTAGGCGAGGCGTTGCGCGTCTTTCCCGAGGAGCACTACGACAGTGTTCGGGAATCGTTGCGTCGTTTGAGCTCTTACAGCTATCCCGTGGCCGTGAACGGCAGCGGGACTCGACGAGGTGGCAGGCCAGCGGTGCCCGTTGTCGCAGATGTCACAGGGCATGCGCTGCGCGATGTCGGTGAGTGCCCCGACAACGCTGAGCTACTGGCTGATCGGATGCTCGCGGTACTCGTCGAGGGAGCCGTGCAAGAACCGGATCCGGAGAAGCGGAGCAAGCTCAAGGCCGGCCTCGAGGGCGTTGGCGGCATGACCCGAGATGTGTTAGTGAGCGTTCTCGCCGCTACTGTCGCCAGGTCAACGCCACCCCCTGGTCCTGGCCGCGCCACCGTGACACGTTCGCTCAGGAGCACCCCTAGTCACGATGTCGGTCGGGCTGGTGTAGGGCAGCTGCCGGATGGCGGCGGAGGCCAACGGGATCACCGCCGCACCGGCGTAGAGAACGCCTGCGGTCCTGGCCACGCGGAGGCCGCCGAATGCCTGGGCACGCGGTCCGACGCAGAGTGACCGATCGCGATTGAGACGTAGGACAGCAAATTGTCGGCACTAGCTTGGCCACCGGGGCGGCGCTGCACCGCGGTTCATCGACCAGGTCACACCGCCGAGCCGTCCCTCCTGGACGGACTCCGGAGGACGCTGCCGGTAGGACTTCGATAGTTCGGCGGTGGCGTCGTCACCCTGGTTGAGTATCAGGCACGGGGGGCGGTAGGAACATCGTGCGCACACGTTCGGTTCCGGGCTCGGATAAACTTCAAGATCGGTACTGGTCGCCGCGCTGACCTCTGCAGCGAGGTTAGCGCCCGCCGCTGCGAGCTCCGCCGCACCGCGCCGGACGAGTGTGCGGCGGAATCCATCAGTACCTTCGGCGTGCAACCGCTCTCCCGAGACGGTGCCGGTGCGGGCATACATCCGGCGGTGATGCACCTGCTGATGCCGAGCCGGGTGCGTGGCATTTGTCCCTCCATCGCCGGCGTCAGCCCGGATTTCGTTGTACATGGTGCCCGTGATCTGCATCCCCAAATAGAACTGCGGCCACGCCCAGCTCCACGCGATCGACCGCTCATCTAGCTGCAAGGCGTTGTGATCGGCCCACTCACCGGTGACCAGCCGGTGCTGGACCACCCAGTAGGCGTCGTCCGAGTCGATCGCAAGCATGTCAACACGGTCGCAATACCGGATCTCCTCACCGGTAGGGGTCACCAGGTTAGCTCCGGGCGTCGCTGGGTCGGGTATTTCCGCCTCGAAATCGGTGTCGACGCGAATTGGAGTGAAGTGGTCGACGGTCGGGGCCCATGCGGCATAGGCATCCAGCAGCGCACGGCCGCGATCCAGCGTCTCCTGCACGGACTGGTCGTCGGCCTGATCACCGCCTACAGCCTTCGCCTGAGTGCGCACCGAACGCTCTAGAGCCTGATGCACCAGAGGCGCCACGATGGACCTGTCCCATTCCCACATCCCGGGAAAGTAGTACACCGCGAGTGCGTCACGCACAGCTTGAGCCAGGTCAATCGGACCGAAACCGGCGATCGGTTCAAGGTTCTGCCGGTTGCGCGAACTCAGATCCCATTGCCGACGGCAGCGCTTGAACGCGGTCCGATCGGACGCGTGAATGCGGTAGGCCATCCCACCTCGACTCCATGCCCGTAACGTGGTGCGCGTGACTTAGTGCGCGTGCGGCCAAGGGTCATCCGCCGACCAACGGCAACGATCGTGACCCCCGGCGGCCGCATCCATCTCGGCGAGCAGGTCATCGAAGAACGCCGATTGCTCGTACTCGTCACGCGCTGGCCATCCGCTGTAGTAGATCCAGGCGTCGGGCAGCGACTCATCCGGCGTCGGCAGCGGCATAGCCCCATCGGCACCGATGCGCCGCATCGTGTAGCTGTCCCCCCGGCGCTCGAGGTAGACAAGCTCACCGGGCTCGGGCCAATCGGCCACGAGCTCGGTGATCAACTCGCTGCGATTCAGCGGACCTCCTAGCGATGTCCTCAGCAGATCCGCGGTAGCGGGTCGCCGACCAGCAGATCAATAATCCGCGTACCGCCGAACCCGGTCTTGAGCAAGACCAGTCCAGGCGGATCCTCGGCAACGCGACCG
>JAODNG010000472.1 GCA_025465385.1 Pseudonocardiales bacterium | reverse complement strand
TTCAGCGGGTCCCTATGTCGCGTCGTCGTAGCGGGGTGCGTCATCCGAGGTCACCGGCTCCACCCGATCATCCAGCGGCGAAGGCTCGTCTGGATCGAGATCGTCCCAGCCCTGCTCGGCTCGCCGGCGGGCCAGGGCGCGGTCGTGCTGCCGAGCGACCAGCACTGCAGCCTCGAACAGTACGACCAGCGCACCGGCCAGGGCCAGCATCGAGATGGGGTCATTGCCTGGGGTGGCGACGGCGGCCAGCACGAACAATCCGAACAGGATACCGCGCTGCCAGCGTTTCAGCTTTGCATACGGCAGCACTCCGACCCGGTTCAGCATGACCACCAGCAGCGGCAACTCGAAGGTCAGGCCGAAAACCGCGAGCATAGTCAGCAGGAAACCGATATAAGCCCCACCGGTCAGTGCGGTGATGAACTCGCCGCCGCCGAGGTTAGCCAGGAAGGAAAGACCCGTGGGTACTACGTAGTAGGCCAGGACAGCACCTCCAGCGAACAGCACGCTAGCCGCACCGACGAAGGTGACAGCGAACTTGCGCTCCTTCGCGTAGAGCCCCGGTGTGATGAACGCCCATATCTGGTAGACCCAGACCGGGGCAGTGAGCACCGCACCGGCCGCCAAGCCGACCTGCATCCGCAGGGTGAACACCTCGAATGGGGCGGTCTGCAGTAATTGGCACCGGCCTGGATTCGGGGTCAGCCGCAACGTCGGGGGCAGAGCACAATACGGCCGAGTGATCAGATCGCCGAGGCTGGGCACCCCGAACGCCGAAACCCCCCACCAGACGAACCCGAGGGCGCCACCGAGGCCGATCGCGCACAGCGCGATGAACAACCGGTTGCGCAGCTCATACAGGTGCTCCATGAGGGTCATGGAGCCATCCGGATTGGTCTTGCGCCGACCGCCCGGCCCAGCCGGGAAACGCATCCCGCTCACCGATCCTCGTCGTCAGGAAAGAGCGTCGTTGTCGCGCTGGGGTGGATTTACCTGCTGAGGTGCCAGCGCGCTCGGCTCCTGCCCCGACCGCGCTCCCCTCGTCTCGTCTTTCAAGATTCGGATGGACTGCCCGATGGCCCGGGCCGCTGTGGGGAGCTTGGTGGCACCGAACAGCACAACAAGGACCGCAAGCAGGATAACCAGCTCCCAGCCAGACGGAATGCCCATAGTGGGTGTCCTCTCTCGCCTCGGGTGCGGGACCGATGCTACGCGGTGGAACTATCCGGCGTTGCGGCGTCGGCGTCGCCGGTCCAGCGCCACCCGCAGTGCCGCGACTCGAGCAGTGAGCAGGCCGGCGCGATCGGCCAGGTCAGCGCGGCTGCGCTGCATTGTCGCGGCCAGCTGCCGCACTGGACCGGCAAGCCGCCGGAGCATCATGCACAGCACCACGACGCAAGCGGCGGCGAGCGCACCGCTGATCAGGTAAGCCACGCCGACGACGTTAGCTCGCCTCGGACCGCGCGAGATCATCGGATCTGCGGATCGCCGCGTGAGCCCGCTGCGCCACCGCCTCGGCCAACTCGGGGGGGTTCCGGACCACAACATCGGCACCTAGCCCCAGCACCAGGCGCACCATCCACTCGGTCTCCGCGTAGCGCATTCGTACCGTCGCCGCTCCCCCTTCGCCCTCGATCAGCTCATCCACCGGGTAGTACTCCGCCACCCAGCGAGCGTCCGGGGCGAGCGTGAGCACGGCGACCTGCTGGTCTGGCTGGGCGCGGAACAACCCGCCCGATACGTCGGCGGGTCGGGCCTGCGGCGGTGGCATCGCCGGCTCGTCGAGGGTGGTCACGTGCTCGATGCGGTCCAGCCGGAACAGCCGCACGTCCTCAACCGATCGGCACCAGGCTTCGAGGTAGCTGCGGCCTTCGACCAGGAGCAGCCGCATCGGGTCGACAGTGCGCTGACTGATCGTGTCCCGGGCCGGGGTGTAGTAGCGGATGTGCAGCGCGCGGCGGCGGTCCAGCGCGTCGCGCACCGCAGCCAGCGCGGCCTCTTCCCTGGTGGCCAGGCCGACCACCACACCGTCCGCCTGCCCCGCCGCAGCCTCGATCTTGGCCAATGCTCGGCGCACCGACCCGGCGTCGATCACGCCGGGGATCTCGGCCAGCGCTCGCAGCGCCACCACCAGCGCAGTCGCCTCCGCACCGGACAGCCGCAGCGGGCGTCGCATCCCGGCGTCGAAGGTGACGGTGACGGTGTCGCCCTCGAAGGACAGGTCGATGAGATCACCCGGCCCGTACCCGGGCAGCCCGCACATCCACAGCAGCTCCAAGTCACGGCGCAGCTGCGCGACCGTGACCGAGAAGTCGGCTGCCACCTCATCGATCAGCACACCGGGCCGAACCAGTAGGTAGGGCACCAGTGCCAACAGTCGGGGCAACCGGTGCGCGACGCCCTCCATCAGCCAGCGCTCCCCGCGGCCGCCACCAGCCGGGCCCGCACTGCGGTAGCCAGTTCGGTGGGTTCCAGCACTACGGCGTCCGGTCCCAGCCCGGCTATCCATCGGGCGGCGACGTCATAGCCCGGGAGCTCCACCGTGACGACGTCGCCGGGCACATCCCCCACAGTCATCGTGCGCAGCACCTTCGCCCGCCGGCGCAAGCCGTACGCGCGGCCGTGCGCTAGCCACAGGCGGGCGGTGTGCGCCGCAGGCGGCGGCTCGGCGGAACCGGCCACGATCTTCAGAAGGTCGACTCCCAGTGGACGTTGCACTGCCCCCGAAGGGCCGGTAGCACGCACCGGCCCGACGATCCGGGAGACCCGGAAGCAGCGGGTCGCATCCCGGTCGCGGTCATGTCCCACCACGTACCAGCGGCCTCGCCAGGACACCACACCCCACGGCTCGAGGGTGCGCGCGGCGGGCTGCTCGGCCGGATGCCTGCGGTGCGAGAACGTCACAACCTGCCCCGCCTGGACCGCCGAGATCAACGGGGTCAGTGCAGGTTCCGTGGCCCGCACCCGAGGTTGCACGACCACTGAAGGCTCAGCGTCCACCTCCACCCCGGCAGCACGCAGCTTCAGTAGCGCGCCGTTCGCGGCACCGGACAGCTGCGGGGAGTCCCACAGTCGGGCGGCCAGTGCGACAGCAGCGGCCTCATCGGGCTCGAGGTCGATGTCGGGCAGCTCGTAGTCCAGGCGCGCGATGCGGTAGCCATCGCCGGCCTCGAAACCGGGGATCGGCCCCGTCTCCAGAGGGACACCCAGCTCCCGAAGCTCAGCCTTGTCCCGCTCGAACATCCGGAAGAACGCTTCGTCGGAAGGCGCGTCGGCGTAGCCGGGCACAGTCCGCCGGATCCGCTCAGCAGGCAGATACTGGCGGCTGGACAGCAGGCACAGCACCAGGTTGACCAGACGCTCGGCGCGGGCGGCAGCTGTCACGGGGGCAGCCTACGGCCGGACTCGTCAGCGGCGTTGAGAGCCGGAGCATGACATGTCGTCTGCCCCTCGACCGGCAGCTTGACGACACCAATCGAGCAGCGGCGGCGATGCTGTTCCCGATCTCCTGCCACGAGCCGTTCGCGTGCCGTCCACAGGCCAACCGGAACTCCCGCGGCAGCTGGCCGAGTGCGACCTCACCGTCGAGTGCTCACAGTGGATGCAATTAGCTCTGTATACATGGGGATAACCCCAGGAATTCCGAAGGGAGGACCCCTCGCAGTCCGGGTGCGTGCCCCATCGTTCGGCGTCGCGTCCTACCGCATTCTTAGCACCCGGAAGGGCTGTCTTAT
>JAODNG010000058.1 GCA_025465385.1 Pseudonocardiales bacterium | reverse complement strand
GGGTCGGACTCACCTACAGCGGCATCGAGACCGAGCTCGCTCTCTTCGAACCCACCCGAGTCTGCCTCGCCTGGCGGTGCCGTCCACCCATAACCACCGCCGGTCGAGGCACCCACCCCCGACCCTTAAGCCCGGCGCCACCGACCCGGACGAGGGAGATCACCGGCTGCGGAGGCCATCCATTACGAGCGCAAGCGGGTATCCCGTCACATCGGCGAGCTTGCTTCGGAGCGGGCTGGGGCAGGGATCCGGGTGGACCACCCGGCGTGTTGTGCCCGGTGGGCGCGGTGCCCTTTGCCGGGGTTGTGACACTCCTCGACCCAGGGATTTTGTGTGGCCGGTGATCCTTCGATCGGTCGGGGGGGCGGACGCTCGTTGGATCACCGGCCACGTGGCGGCTGCTCAACCCGTCGTGGATTGGGGGGGAAACCCACGACATTCGGCGAGGCCACCAGCTCTATGGAATTGATTCAGATGTCAGCCCGATACGTCTGCTCCGACAGGGAGGGGATACATCGCAGCCCCGCCTGGGGTACGGTCTCGCCGCAAACGAGGTGTTCGTGCGCGGCCCGCCATACGCCACGCGGCGCGCTACCAGGGCGCCAGCGCTTCGAGCATTCCCGACAGCGGCCCCGAGGATCCGGCGCGTGGGCGGCGAGCACAGCACCCCACCCGAAGGTCAGACGGGGCAGCTCACTACGCGCCACCGACAGCAGCGACCCGTTGTCGGCATTGCTTGCCAGCTCATCAAGCATGTCGAGCCGATCCCACACTCCCTGCCGCACTACCTGCCGCAGGATCTGACCCGAAACCCGCTTCACCTCGCTACCCTCCCACCGTCCCCGCCGTGTCGGGGTATTCCCGCCACACGGTCCGATCACGCAACCTCGATCCACAGAGTGGGGGAACGACACCCCTGAGGGGTCTGCGCTGCGCCGATCGGCCGTGTTAGGCCGGATCAACGGCACACGCTGATCGGTGGTGCCGAAATAGTGGTGGTGGCTGGTACCCGGCGGCGGTCCGCTCGGCGCTGTCGGATCGGTCGAGGAAGGAACTGACTCGGCGAGGACGTGGATGAGGCTGATCGTGCCGATGCCGGGTAGACGCTGCAGAAGCTCCGGGGGGATTGTGGGTGATGCGCGGCCTACGCGGAGTGTTTCCTAGCACCTAACCAGCATCCGATACGGAGCCGGAGCATGCGCGGGGGTCCGCTGTGTCTGAGGGGACCGCACTGCACCTGGCGGACATCACCCACCGCATCGACACGTTCGTGGCAGCTGTCGTCATACACGAGAAAGGGGCCCGGCCGAATGGCCGGGCCCCTGTGAAGGGAATGAACCTGCCCTGATTCCGATGTACGCTGAAATATCGCAGCGACCACCTCCACCGAGACCGTTCCTCAACCTCCTGCGTTCTCCTGTGCACCTACCCTTGCGCTGCCTCGTGCGAGCGCTTCTCGGACTGCCCACCGTTGTTGTCGGCGCATTTTTTAGCACCCGCCACCGGGACCTGTCAAACTCTGCGCGCCACAGCTGTTGAGCGCGGAGCTGCGGAGCCGACCGGCCACTGGCAACCAAGGGCGGCAGCCTTGGGCCCACACGCCGCGACCCGAGGCCGAACGTAACCACGCCGCGCATGTCCGGGCCGACCAACAAGCCCCGCTACCGCGAGCTAGTCAGATGAGTGTGGTCATCTGTCCTGGCTCCGGTTGGTGAGATTTTCGTCATCAGTTCCGGCCCCCCTTCGTGGTGGTGGTCGGGGACGGCGAGTCTTCACGGCGTTGGCCCCCCGCCGATCCCCGGGACCGGCACAAAGAACGCCGAGATCAGGGTTACCGTTGCTCGGGCGGGGCGCGGTTGGCTGTGGGGGGCGGTGAGCAGGTCCTCGCCGAGATCGCCCTCGACGACCTGGGCTGGCCGCCTCGGACAGCCGTTTGCTGCGGTTGCGGGCGTAACTGCGCAGCCGATCGAACACGGCGTGCATGCTCAGGTCGCCTTGTGGGCGAGAACTCCCTTGGCCTGCTCGATGATGGCCCGGTGGGTCAATGCCGTTTGCATCTGCTCGCTGAGGACCTCACCGCGGCGGATGGACCGTTCGGGACAAAATCCCGATCGTGGCCACATCAGCCAGTGCCTGGCCCAGCGCCTGGCCGGTCTTGCCCAAGATCGTCGAGACCACGACGTCAGCTTGATCCCCGCGTTCTTCAGCACTTGGACTGTCTCTCGCAGCGCTGAGCAAGGGAAACGGCCCACTTCGCGGCTGGGGATGTTCGGATGTTCCGGGCCGAAACGCGTTCCGTTGACAGCGTGTCGGAATGGGCCCTGCGCGGGGTTTCGGTAGGTTTCCGGCGACGCCGTACATGCGGCGTGCCCGGGCCGCGCGGTGAGCCTTGGGTCTCCCGCCATACCCCCACTCACAATCTGGTTACTTCGCGGTGAGAACGGTTAGCCCACTAGCAACCTACGGGGCCGTCTCCGGAGCGGGTACCGGGCGTCCACAGCGGAAACGATCATCTGTTGGGGACGCCGCCCGAGTCTGCAGGAGAGTCGGACATCAAGCGCCCACCCATCCCCCCGATCCTGCGCACAGCCAAGACCATTGGTACCGGGCTGCTAGCCGCTGTGGCGCTGCTGATCACCGGAACCGAGGCCTCGGCTGCACCGACCGGCTCGCCGTGTTCCGCGGCGGCGCTGGCCTGCGTCGACTTGTCCTCTCAACAGGCCTGGCTCATGCGAGGCGGCACT